>CAYUOQ010000034.1:0-8030 GCA_964446445.1 uncultured Methanosarcinales archaeon | reverse complement strand
ATGATGATGAGTGGCGGTCAGATGATGAAGCAAAAAGGCACGATGTATGGAGATAACGACATGATGCAAAGAGGCCAGGAATTAGAAGACAAAGGTAAAATGATGCAGACCGAAGGCAGCCAAATGATGGGCCGGGGGAATGACATGATGGAAATGATGGGTTAAGACGTTTATCTATATTAAGCGCTCCTGATAAATTTTATAATTTATAATAAGTATGAATTTATATTTGGGAAACAAGTTTTAATTGATGAATAAAAGACTTGCAGTTGCCGCTGTTGCGCTTGCAGCGGCCAGCATTGTTGCCTGCAGGGGCAAGCCAACGGCAACTCCAAATATCGTTCCACCACCTGCTCCTACCAGTACTCCAACAGCCACGTTCAGGGCACCGACAAGTACACCGGCTCCCCCGCCTTCTCCTTTCCCAACTGCAACAGCTCTTCCGACAAATACGCATGGTGCCACGCCTACCCCTTCCCCCAGCGGAATAAGCAGGAATGCCCCAGGCTTTCCAGGCAAGACTTGGCTTGAAAGCTACTACCATGTTGTTTCTGCATATTTCGATGGCATAACTGCCCGCGTAGTTTCAACTGAAAATGGCTTGCTTATTGATGTGCCATGGCAGTCCCGTTCAGATGTTTCTTCTGTTGACAATTTCAAGGTGTTTGACAGGATTCAAAAGCCAACGCTGGAGCAGCACGTTATTGTTTCTGACGAATTGTCTGAGCTGTGCCGCATTGTATCCCTGGCTGACAACGCTGAGAGGATGAGAGCCTGCTACAATACGATCAAGGCAATGCGGGGCGATTTTGGAAGCCTGCCTGGCTGGGTGGCTGAGTGGAGCTCAGGCAAGGTCAAACCCATATCAAATGACCCTGCAAGTGACGCAACAGCGAGAATTTACCTTTCGCTTGCCTTCGGCGCATTTAATGGCAACTTTCCCGGGAGCGATAGGAAGAATTACCGTGCGCTGGCGGATGAAATCATGCGCGACCACCTTAATCACGAGTATGCCTCAGTGATGTTTACAGGCAGCCTCACAGGCAAGACGCATACCCTGCTGCTTGCAGGGGGAGGGAACACGGCGAAAGCTGGAATAGAGGCTGAGATTTGGGCAGGCTATTATCCTGATGTTATTGAAGCCCTTGCTATTGCATACCATCTCACAGGTGATGAGGAAATCAAGAATCGGGCACTCATGGTAACCGAACAAGCCCTCATGGCTGCTCAATGGAACGGCAAGGACTTCTCAATTCCAACAATGAGCAACAGATGGAAATTCCAGGGGGGCACTCTTATTCCTGTTCCGAGCAATCCTTATCATGCCGACAAAAAAAATCCCACATGGGATGATGCGGATGGGCCGCGCTTCCTTGGCATGGGCAATGCGCTTCGCATGCTTGAATTGGCAGGAATCCAAGGCAGGGAGGTTGAGCTGCTGCGGGAGTACGTCAGGCAACTTATCGCGCATGAAAATGATAAGCTCAAGGGCTGTATACAGTACAAGGATACTGAAACAGAGCCTCCAAAGTGCGTGTGGTTTGATGACAGCTTCTATGGCCATGGATTGACAGCGCTGCTGACAATTGGGGAACGCTCCCTGGCAGGGGAAAAAGTTAAAGAGGGATACATGCAGTACGATCCAGCAGCCCTGAGCGGCACAGCACCCGGAAGATTCTTTGCTCATCAAGGCAGGGGCGTTTATCGTGAGGTCCGCCTGCACATTGCTCTCGCCAGCTTTTTGGGGCTTGATGAAGCTGCCTTTTCAAAATGAGGAATATCAACCTTCTCTTGGCAGCAATCGTAACGGTTGGCATTGCAGCGCTTGTTGTTGCCCTTCTTTATTCAAAGCCTGAAACTCCCTTGCAGCCAAATGAAAGTATTCAGCAGGCTAATGGAACCAGCCCTTCAGCCATTGCTGGTGGAGTCCAACCCAATCTTAGCAAATTAACGCTTTATTCTGCCGGAAGCCTTGCAAATGGCTTCAAGGTCAGCTCATGGCACAACCCCCAGCCAAACATCCGTTACAGCGCGACTGGCTACAATGGAAGCCAAGGGGAAGTACTTGAGAAGAATCTTTACACTGCGGGAGGAGGTGCTGGGGAGCAAATGTTCGTTTACGGGCCTGTTTTCGATATTGGCAATTATACCCATGTTGACTTCTGGGCAAGATCGCCAAAAGGGGCAAGGATTCAAGTTCTTTTTGCGAAGAATTCGTACACGGCAACAGGAACTCCGATTTCATTGAACATAACCGGAAGATGGTCGCATTACTCTTTGCCTGTTGAAACAATTTCTTCAACACCAATCCATGCTCAGGGCCTGGCTTTTGTTGGAGGCACTGGAGAAAGCTCTTTTGCTAACATCGCTGAGAATGTTATCATGCTTGATAATATTCAATTTGTTGTGAAGCCTGATTTGGAGCCTCCTGGCCTTGTTTCAGTTATGCCTCAAAGCCCTTTTGAAATCAGCCTCCTGTTTACTGAACGGCTTGACAGGGAATCATCCCAGAAGGAGGCTAATTACCTGATTGATGGGGCTGTTCCTTTTGGGGCAAGGCTCAGCTCCAGTGGCAGGAATGTTATTCTTGAAATGACGGAGCCTCTCGCTTCAGGTTCAAGCCACACCGTTCTTGTCTCGAATGTTAAAGACTGGTCAGGTAACTCAATTAAGGTTTCTAACGCTTCTTTTGAATTGTCAGTTAGGGAAGCTGAGATGAGCGTTGATATCACACAGCCTGTTGCTCCAATGACCCGCCTTCATCGTGGCGTGCAACTGAGCATCTGGACATACGTATGGGGCAATCATCCAAACAAGGTTCCCGGACTGGTTGAAATGCTCAAGCCCCTTGACATTGGGATTTACCGTTACGGTGGGGGCCTGTGGGCTAACGGCATGAACTGGTCCAGGAGCGGAAATGAAACTGGTAATGATGGCAAGACGCTTACACCGGCTGTTGTTGATGACCTTAACAAGTTTGCACTTGATGCAAAGGCAGACATCATCATGCAAATCAATGTTTGCGATAAGAATCCAGCGCTTTGGGCTGACATGGTCAGCTATACACGGGTAGAAAAGACCTACGGCCATTTGCGCTATTGGGAAGTTGGGAATGAGAATGACATGGAAAATTGTGCATTTGACCCTGACAAGGCTCCTGGGCAGTATGCTTCTGAATTTCGCAGGTATTACTCTGCATTAAAGGCTGTTGATCCCAATATTAAGCTTTTGGGTCCTGTCCCAACTCAGCCTTACAGGACAAATTGGCTTGAGGCTTTGCATGATGAGATGGGCGAAAGCTTGGATGTTTTGTCATGGCACTGGTATCAGCTCACGGAAGGGCCTTATCCGGATCGGGGGTGCAACGACAAGGCTTCATTTTGCTATCAAGGCGGCTCTGTTGACGCACTTTTCAGCTATAATCAATGGGTTGGAGACCAGTGTGGTTGGTGGGGGTGCCCAAATGAGACTTTTTCATCTACGAGCCAGTCTCCAATAAACAATTTGAACTACCGTCGGGCGGGTGCGGAGGCAACCATGAATTTTGTGCACAATCTTGATCCGGAAGTGAAAACAGCAATTACCGAACTTGGCGTTCACGCTTCAGCGCATGACGACCCGATTAATTCAAACCATATTGCAGCGGTTTGGGCTGCTGACATGCTTGGGAGGCTTGCTTATAACGGGTTGGATACAATTATTTGGTACGACCTTGATACTGGAAATGGCCGCTCCATTATTTCCGGCGTAAACAAGCCTGAGGCCTACGGCAATAACACCCTTGAGGCAAGGCCGCTGTATTATAGCCTTTTCATGTATGCCCAATATTTTGGCAACATGATGGTAAAAAGCAGCAGCAATGACCCTGAACAGAAGGTTGTTTTATGGGCCAGCACTGACAACAGGGATGGCTTGTTGAAGCTGATGCTTGTAAACTTGGGTGGGAACATGGCGAAGGCAAACATCAGCGTAAAGGGATTTGTTGCCAGGTATGGGAATGCATATGAAATGTCTAGTGCATCCCCTCTTGACCGCTCACCTGCCAGTTTGTCACCATCCCACACTACAATCAATGGCCACTCAATTCCTCCGCTTGATCCAAGGAATGTTGGTGACTTCAAGAAGGGGATTGCTGCAATCAAGCCAAAAAGATTTTCCATCACTGAAAACAAATTGAGCTACTATGTTCCTCCTTATTCTGCAGTTGCAATAGTGGTTAGCTGACTTCTTGGCTTCCCAAAAATTTTTAAAAAAGGCTTGGAAAGACTTGAAAAATGGGTGAGGAACGGATAATTGAAGTAGATGGGCTGACAAAGAAATTTGGAGATTTCCTTGCTGTTGACAACATCTCTTTTTCTGTAAACAAAGGCGAACGCTTTGCTTTTTTGGGCCCAAACGGAGCGGGGAAGACAACCACGATAAAGATGCTGATAACGCTGCTTTCGCCAACAAGTGGCAGCGGAAGGATTGCAGGATGCAGTCTTGTCTCAAGGCCTTCCGATATCAGGAGGATCATCGGGTATGTCCCCCAAATGGTTTCTGTTGACGGCTCCTTGACTGCCAGGGAAAACCTTATGCTAATGGCAAAATTGTATGACATACCAGGGAAGGTGCGCAAAAACCGGGTTAATGAGATTTTGGATTTTTTCAACCTTATGCAAAATGCAAATTCACTTGTTCGGACATTTTCCGGCGGTATGGTTAGGAAGCTTGAGATTGGCCAGGCAATCCTGCACCAGCCTCAGGTTTTGTTCCTTGATGAGCCAACCACTGGCCTTGACCCTGTCGCAAAGCAGAACGTATGGAAGCACATATTGGAGCTTAACTCAAAATTCAATACAACCATCTTTTTTTCTACTCACAACATGGAAGAGGCTGAAGACGTAAGCACAAGGGTTGCAGTCATGAATAAGGGCAGAATTTCTGCCGTAGGGTCTGTCAAGGACCTCAAGAAGAGGGCTGGAAAAAGGAATGCAACCCTTGAGGATGTTTTTGTCTTTTTCACCGGAAACCAGCTTGAGGAGAAGGGTAATTTGCGTTCCATAAAGGAAATGCGCCAGCTTGCGCGAAGGAGAGGCTAGGATATGTATATTTCACAGCTGTTTAGGAAATCTTACGTCATGGCAGAAACTGAGGCCGTGAAACTATTTCATGACCCAACTGAGCTTGTGACAAGGGCTATACAGCCTATTTTGTGGCTTGGCATTTTTGGCATGGCCTTGAACAATACCCGTGCAATACCGACAAACGGGGTTCCATACTTGCAGTTCCTAACTCCGGGTATCCTGGCCCAGTCAGTTATTTTCGTTTCCATATTCTATGGCTTGTCCATAATTTGGGAAAGGGATATGGGCTCGCTGCAAAAAATACTTGTTACGCCAACTCCCAGGCTTGCTCTGGTTTGGGGAAAAATGCTTTCAGCAGGTTTGAGAGGCATTAGCCAAGCAATAATTGTGCTGGTCTTTGCCTTCCTGCTGAAAATCCACTTGCGCTTGAGCCTGGTTTCAATCATTGGCTTGGTAGTGCTTATAATTCTGGGGGCGGGCTTCTTTTCCGGCCTTTCAATGATAATAGCTTCAATAGTTAAAACGCGGGAGCGCTTCATGGGCGTTGGCCAGGTGATTAGCCTGCCATTGTTCTTTGCTTCAAATGCGATATATCCAATAAGCATCATGCCAAATTGGCTCCAGTTCGTTGCTAAGGCGAACCCTTTAAGCTACATGGTTGAAGGTATGAGGGGGTTGCTTGTTTCAGGGAACATTTCCAAGCTTCCGCTTGATCTTGGTGTTCTCTTTCTTGCGACTTTCCTGATATCAGTTTTGAGCGCTTACCTCTACCCTAAAATTGCTGTTTAATCTTGTTTTTCATAACCTTTTTATATTACTTTTTAGCTAGGCTGAGTAAATGGGTGGCGACGGTAAGCAAAGCAATGCTAATGAGGTTAAGCTTAAGAAGTTCTTCAACTCAAAGCCTTTTCTTGCAGGCCTTGTAATCATGCTTATCATAATCCTGGCAGTTACGTTGCCCGCCAAATTTCTGCTATCCTCTGATGGGGCTTATAATCGCGCCCTTGAAAAGTTAAATACGTGCAAGGATGTTGATCGCGTTGCAGAACGGAACAGTTGCTACCAGGACATTGCCTTTTCGGCAAATTCAACTTACTTTTGTGCCAAGATATTAAATTCTTCTAAGACAAGCGACAGCTGTTATGCTGAGCTTTCTATTTCCGCAAACAGCAAGACTGACTGTTATAATATTGTTGACGTGACAACAAGGGGTTACTGCCTCTCGCAGATTGCGGTTAACAGGGTTGAATTGCCTCTTTGTGCTAATATTGAAAGTGGCAAGTGGAGGAACTACTGCTACTCTGCGCTTGCCTTGGCAATGAAGAAGCCAGAACCTTGCAACAAGGTTGAGACATTGGAAGCCCAGGCAGATTGCTACCTTAATCTGGCAAAGAATATGAGCTTTGGCCCATCTTGTGCGTATATCCAGGATTTGGAGAGAAAGGATGAGTGCTTCCTTACCTTAGGAACGCAAACCAATGACAAGCTCCTTTGCGCTGAGATTGTTGAGCCTTCCCAAAGGTGGACATGCTATCACCGTGTTGCCGTTGCCACAAATGATCCCTCCCTTTGTAACAGGGTGCCAAAGGAGGTTAATCAGAACTGCTTCAACGCTGTTAAGAAGGCCAATCCGTAATAGTTCTTCTTTTGTTAAAAGCCCAATTACGTTTCAATTGACCTTTCCCGGACATACGTGTCCAATGCTGTTTTTAGCATTGCGATTATGACTGGGCCTACTATGACGCCGACTATGCCGAAAAAGTTGACTCCGCCCACTATGCCTAAGAAGACCAGGGCGGGATGAATGTTGGCTCTTTTGCCGATTATTCTGGGTTTTAGGATGTTGTCAATGCTGCTTATGAGTAGCATCCCGTATATGAATAAGCCAATGCCCCTGAGAAGTATAAACGCGTCTCCCGAGTAGTACCCGTTGAACATGATCAGGAGGGATGCGGGAAGCCATATTATGAATGCGCCCAGGAATGGCACCAGTGATACCACGAAGGTTATGATGCCCCATGTCACTGGTGATGGAACTCCGAAAAGGTAAAAGCCTAGTCCTGCGAGCACTCCTTGGATTATTGCAACTATTACCGTGCCATGTATTACTGCGGTTGCAACCTCATTAAATTGGCTGATTAGAGCCTCTTGCCGCTGTTTGCGAAGGGGAAGCATCTGCTTCACTTTGTCCACTAGGCTTGTTCCATCCTTGAACACGTAATACATGATGAAGAACATTATGAATAAGTTGAAGATTAAGCTTGGCAGTGCAAGAAGCGCTTTTGTAGTAATGTTTACGACGAATTCTGTACCTTTACCCAGGCTATTGGTCAGTAAAGCTTTAAGCTTGGGGTCTGCATCTTTGAGGTTTTTTGGTATGAGCTGGCATATTCCCACCCCTTCGCATTTTACTTCCCTTGCTTCCCCGTCAAGGTATTGCTTCGCTACGACAAATCCTACCCTGACCTCTGTTGACAGCTTTTCAACTATCAAAAAGGTGGGCACAATGAGCAGGAGAAGGACAAATAAGGTGACCAGAAGAGCAGAAATCGTCTTCATCTTAAGCCTTTTGTTAACATTCCTGTAAAGGGGGTAAAAGACATAGCTTAGAACCAGCCCTCCAATTATGGTTTTTACTAGTGAACTCATTACCAATGTAGCGAGGAATCCAAAGATAAGGATTAGAATGACCGAGTACCTGATTACAACTTTGATGCTTTCACCTCGCACCTCAAAAGAAGGTTGTTTAATATAAACCTTTGGTTTAATTCAGGCTTGAGCTTTTTCCCACAGGGCACAAGTCGTCAGCTGACGACTGTGCCCAGACGCCGTTTAAAGCGTCTTGGGCTTTTGAAATCGCAATGAGCGAAAAGAGTGTTTTCCGCCAGCGCTTTTCGCAAAAGGGCTGTATGGGCTCGCCCAGATTCGAACTGGGGACATCTTCCACGTCAAGGAAGCATCATA
>CAYUOQ010000033.1:3989-8195 GCA_964446445.1 uncultured Methanosarcinales archaeon | reverse complement strand
CTTCAATGGCAACTATGTCCTGTCTTGCAGACTCAATATTTTGATCAATTTCGCTCCGGCGATTGTTAAGATTCGGGCTTGGAGTCTTCAGGATAGTCATTGCAGCCATTAAGTGCCTTTCATAATCAGCTATCCTGCCTTTTAACAATGCAAGGCTGTTAAATTCTGAATGTATTACGTGAAAATTTAAGTGCATTTCGAGACTTTTAAGCGCAGATTGGTAGTCACCACGATTAACTAAGTTCTTAACAACATTCAAGTTTTCATGGAACAAGCCCATTACTTTTCAGGCGCAGTTTATCTATAAAAATTTATGCCTTTTCAGGCCATGGCAATGCAAGCTATGCAGCAAAAACAATAAAAAGCCGGGCAATGCAACGCCAAATGTGGCAGACGCATTCTCGGAAGAAGAAAAGAAAATCCTTGAACCTTATTTCACAAACCTTGATAAGCCAATCTTTGCATTTACTGCAAAGGTGCCTGAGGAAGTGGTTGCAGTTCTCTTTTCAAAATACAGCAGGTCACCGCATAGCATAAGAAAGAATTTTCTTGAGCTTGTAAAAGACCCTGAATCCGGATTTACAGCAATACTTGAAAGCATCGGATGCGGAAACAATTATGCCTTCGCGGCTGCACTGGCAAAAGCCCGCGACTTTTTCAAAAGAATACTTGTGGAATACGGTGATGACTCTGTGGGTGAGCTTGGGACAGCCCATGTTGCATTCGAAAACGTATCGCAGATAGCGGCAAAAAAAATCGAGGACGCAAGGCTAAGTTCCCCCCTGGAAAAATCAACACGGTATGTTGTATTTGAAAAAGGAAGGTATTCCAAGCCCAACGCGATAATGAATTCTGAGTTTGCCAAGGATTACACAGATGCATGCGATAGCCTGTTTGAAGCGTACACAAGCCAGCTTGAGCCAACAAAAGCATTTGTAAAGGAAAAATGGCCAATCTCCGAATTTGACTTCAACAGCAAAAAAATAGCCGAAATGGATGAGGCTGAAGCAAAAAGGGCTGAATCTGCATATGAAACGTCCGTAAAGGCAAAAGCCCTTGACATACTCAGGTATTACCTGCCTGCCTCAACATTCACAAACCTGGGCATAACTGCAAACGGAAGAGGATTTGAATACATGATATCAAAATTGATGAGCGACGAGCTTGAGGAAATAAGGGAGATTGGCAGGATGATGCACGAAGAGCTTTCCAAGGTCATACCATCACTTGTGAAAAGGGCAGCCCCAAACAATTACCTTGCTGGAACAAGGGAGGCAATGAGACTTTATGCAAAGGCAAAAATCAAGGAAAAAACAGCACAGCAGGCAACGGTAACACTTGTAAACTACGACAAGGACGCAGAGACAAGAATCATTGCAGCCATCCTTTACCAGTTTTCAGGACACCCATTATCACAGCTTTATGAAACTGCAAAAAACATGGGGCTTGGCGAAAAAGAAGAAGTTATTGATGAGTTCATGGGGCTTCGCTCAAGCAGAAGGGAAAAGCCGCTAAGGGCAGCAGAGGCAACGTACTACCAGTTTGATGTCTTATCAGATTACGGGGCATACAGGGACTTGCAAAGGCATAGGATGATGACCCAGATACCACAGCTATTGACAGTTGAAAACGGCTTTGACACACCTCCAGAGATAATTGAAGCCGGCTTTGGCCCCAAGTTTGAGGAATGCATGAGAAAAGCTGCCGAGGTTTACCATAAGATTTCTGAAAAAATGCCATTGGAAGCGCAATATGTTGTCCCACTTGCTTTTAAGATAAGGTACATGATGCAGTTCAACCTCCGCGAGGCATACCACCTGATTGAGCTAAGGAGCGTGCCACAAGGCCATCCAAGCTACAGGCATGTCGTGCAGGAAATGCTAAGGCAAATCCAAAAAGTTCATCCCCTTCTGGTCAAATGGATGAAATACGCGAACATGGACGAATTTGACGCCCTTGGAAGGCTCAAGTCTGAACTGAGAAAGGAAGAAAAAATGGCAGCCTTTCAAAAAAAGTAATTTTTTCAAAACATTTTTTAACAGCAGATTTTATTTCTCAAAGGTTAAATGTTAAAGAACAGGTTTGTGATTGTAGACGGCCTCGATGGCTCTGGAAAAGGTGTCATGGTGGATGCACTGCAAAAATGGGCTGAACGCAAGGGAATGAAAATCCTCGACCTGAGGTCTTACGCAACGAACAAGGGAACACTGCCCGAGCCAGGAGAAATAGCACAATATGACGCCATTATTTCGGCGGAGCCAACATTCTCGTACGTTGGGAAGGCCATCAGGGAAGAGCTCATAAGAGCAACCGAAAGAAAATACTCAGCAATGACTGTTGCACAGGCATTCGCTCTTGACAGGGAAATACTGTACAAGCGCGTAATGATACCTGCAATAAAGGCAGGAAAATACATATTCCAAGAAAGAGGGATTTCATCATCCCTTGTTTACCAGCCAGTCCAGGAGCACATCCAACTGACAGAGCTGATAAGGATGCCTGGAAACAAAACTGCACTGCAGTTTGCACCAGCGCTCTTGATGATAGCAACCGTAAAGCCAGAAACGGTCATAGCCCGGCTGGGCCAAAGGCAAAAAAAAGACAATTCAATATTTGACATCCTGGAATTCCAGAGGAACATAGATTCAAGATTCAGGTCAGACTGGCTCCGGCAGCTGTTTGAGCAACATGGCTCCAAAGTTGTTTACCTTGACACTGATGAGCCGAAAACTGCAGAACAAACCCAGGAAAATGCAATAAACATATTTGAGCAATTCATTCAAGCAAACAAATAATCATTCACACTTTTTTGGCTTCTCCTTTTCATCAGATTTTGGAGATAGGACCTGCAACAAGGTCTTGTTTTTCCGAATTGTACTGTAACTTATCAAGCATCACACCTTTTATTCCAAACCCGCAAGCCATATATTTAAGCTATGTGGCAAAGAAAAGTTTATGATCAAAACAGCATAATGAAAAAGAATCTTTGCATATTGAGTTTACTTGTCCTTTTGCATGAAGTCCATAATGCCTGAAATGCTATCAGAAAGGGGCTTTCCTGACGCGGCACTAACCTTCACGTTCAAAACCTTGAAGGATGCTGTAATGTAAGTTATGTTCCAAACAGTCTCTGCCCTGCCAGCAGAGCCACCAATCTCCTTTGCTGAAAGGGGCAGGAGGACAAGGATAACCTTTGTTGAGGACTGGCAAGCATACTTTTCAAGCCTTACCTTCTCAGCACAGTCAAGGGCATCATAAGCTGTAAGTGAAACCGAAGACAAGTCAAGCCGTGGAAGCGTTGTTTCCTTCTTGAAAGCCTGCTCCTTTTCGGAGGCGCGGCAGGTAACAGAATTAAACGTTGTAAACGTGTCATCCGAAGGCTCATAGTAGCTGACAAGCCACTCACTTACCTGCCCTGCATCCTGAATCATGGCAAAAAGGCTTGAGAGGTAAGCTGAAGGATTTGACCTTCGCCATGTGGAGAACTCAACTGATTTCTCCAAAGATTCTACGATTTCAGCAACCTTTTGCATAAACGCACAGAAACCTTGTGGCTTTAAAATTGTTTTTATTAGAAAAAGCTTAAAAGGAACGCCAGGAATAGATTGGGAAAAGATGCAAGAATGAGCGAAATTAAAAGAGGTTTTGGATATTTTGCAGTCCTGTCCCTGTCAATAGGCTCAATAGCAGGTACCACGTTGTTCCTGGGAGCAGGCATTGGCTCAAGGTATTCGGGAAACCTTATCCTCCTCGCATGGCTCCTGATGTCTGCAATGGCCATTTACATAGCAGCCTGCTTTGGGGAACTGGTAGCATCATTCCCAAAGGCAGGAGGCTCGTATGAGTACGCAAAGCAAGCGTATGGCAAATTCTTTTCATTCATTGTTGCATGGACAGCCTGGCTTTTCGGCAACCTTTCAATTGTCGTTATGATCGTTGGCGCAACTGGTTTCCTTTTGCCCAACTTAAGCGACTTCCACCAATTCCTAATAAGCGTTGGGCTGATAATCATAATGAACTCAATAGCATATATAGGCATTGAAGCAAGCTCAATCATGCTCATGGCCTTTGCAATTATCCTTATTGCAACGCCTACGATGCTGATATTAAAAGGCTTCCCCTTGGTAAACTGGCATAACTTCACGCCTTTCTTCAGCCACCCCTTAAGCAGCTTGATGATTTCAGTGTTTTTCCTTGCTGAAAGCT
>CAYUOQ010000033.1:0-3979 GCA_964446445.1 uncultured Methanosarcinales archaeon | reverse complement strand
ATTTTGGATGGGAAAGCGCAACATACCTGGCAGAGGAAACCAGGAACCCGAGGAAAACAATACCAAAGGCGCTCATACACTCAACAGCACTTATAGCTCTTCTTGGATTTACGCTGATTTTCACCCTCATTGGACTAAATGGCTGGAAAAGCATAAGCCAGATGCCAATACCATTTTCAGAAACAGCAAAATCGCTATTCAGCGGAAGACTAGCCGGCATGCTGTCAATAGGCGCATTCCTGGCCCTTATCGGCTCAGCAGCAAGCGGGATAGTTGCGCTTCCAAGGCTTCTCCTTGCACTGGCAAGGGACAGACTTTTCCCGGGCCAATTCAAGGCAATCCATCCAAGATTCAATACTCCACACAACGCAATACTATTCCAGACAGTCGTGCTGGTGATGCTTCTCCTGTTTGGATTTGCAAACTACGAAACGCTCCTGGGCATGACAATACCCATGGGGGCAATAATGTACATTACCCTGCTCATGACAGTGCCATTGCTAAGGTCGAAATTCCCGGACATGGAAAGGCCATTCAGGGTCCCATTCCCAAAAATTGGCGTCCTTGCCGTTTCTGCGTTTTTACTGTTTGCAGTAGGCGCCTGGATAGCAAATGTGGAAGGCTCAGTTGGGCTCCTTGAACTCAGCGTTTCAATAATTGCAATCGGACTCCCGATATACCTCCTCGTCGAGCTTTACTATGACCCTAAGATGATCATAGAATTCAACGACCTTCTGGCCTATCTGATTGCTTTAACGGAAAAATTCACCTTCACCAAGAAAATGAAAGGCGAAATCTTCACTTTCCTTGGGGACCTTAAAGGAAAAAGAGTGCTTGAATTTGGCTGCGGGGTGGGCACCCTGACAGGAGAACTTGCAAAGGGCGTAGGGATAAAAGGAATTGTATATGCGACCCATTTTTCAAAAAATAACCTAAAACTGACGAGCAAGAAGATTGATAACATAAAGTGGAGTGGATTGCCAGTTGCCCTTGGAGAGATAAAAGTACTCCACGATACAGAACTATTCAAAAGGGTGAGCCCGGAAGTTACATATGCAGATGCAGTTGTCAGCGCAGGAATGCTAAGCTACATACAAGACATGAAAACAGTGCTAAAGGAAATGTGGGCAATACTGCCAAACGGAGGCAAGGTGTGCTTCACTGATTACGTCGACTTCTTCCACATACTGCCCAACGTTGAATGGCTCTCTAACGAGAATAGCATCGCAGAAATGTTCAAGAGCGCAGGATTTGCCGTAAGGGCTGTCAAGATAAAAGGATTGCTCTGGAACAGGATATTCCTATATGGGGTAAAAACAAAGGACACAATTTCTTATATATGATTACCTGCTTGCCTCTGCCAACGAAACGCGCTTAAGCTCTTTTATTCTGTCAAAGTCAGCATCGTCTGTAATTATCTCCTTTTCGCCGTTAAGGATGGCAGTTGCGGCGTGGATGGCATCGTGAGGCTTTAAATTATATATTTCAGCAAGCTCTGCAGCCTTATTTACTGTGATTAGATTGAAGTCTGCGACGGCCAAGCTTGGAAAAGCCAGCACAAATTTTCCTTTAATCAGCGCTTCTTTTGTGGGCAGGACTTTTCTTGACACCCAAACAACTTCATCCCAAGTTATCACAGAGGTCGATGCTGATAGTTCCCGATGCGCAACCTTTTCAAGTATTAAGCGTGACTGGTGGCTTTTTTCATCATTTTCCTTTACAGTGGCCCCAGCGTAAACAAACACGTTTGTATCCAGGTATGCCATCAGCCATCATGCTCCTCGTCAATTGCTTTCCTGATCCAAGCAGCACCATCCTTAACTTTTACGGTCTTACTGGATGTAAAAAACTCCTTTAGAAACTCATCCACAGACTTTGCAGGCTTCACCACCATTTCATTCCCCTTAACTTCAACAGTCACTTCAGTCCCTGGGCGAAGCCCCAGCTGCTCCCGAATGTCCTTAGGCACAACAAACTGGCCCCGTTCACCGATGGCTCTTTTAACCAGCATTTCAATCACCCCAAAATTCATACTGCTTAGTCAGAAAAAGTATGAATTATTATATAAATTTTTCTTATTTTTCTGTCGTTTAAATAACTACTTATAAGTTACTACAAACAAATAGATTTATAAACACACACTGGTATGATTTACCTGGTGAAACCTATTGCCAATTAATGACATAGAAACGACATTGTATGGGGATTGGGAAGAACACAGGGATGTTGCTGGGACTATAAAGCACGTATTAGAAGGAAGGCGGCTTAACCTGGAGTATTTAATGACCGGCAAAGTTATCGATATTGGCTGCGGTGACGGCAAGACCCTCCATGAACTTGGGAGGTTATATCCCGCCACGTATTTTTCCGGAGTTGACCGTTCACCCAGTACTGTTGAAAAGGCAAAGCAGAACAACCCACACGCAGACATTAGAGTATGTGATTTCGGGAACATCCCATTCGGCCATGATGCGTTTGACGTGGCGTATTCCTGCAAAATCTTTGATTATTCACGCGACAAGCTCGTAGAGTTGTTTAGAAAATCTTTTGAAGTTGCCGGTTTGGCCGTGGAAGTGCACAGGATTTTAAGGCCTGGCGGGATTTATTTCATCTTTGAACATACAGAAGAGCAGGAGGTAGAGCCATTTAGGCAGTTGGGATTCAAGGCACTTAATGAAAACCCCTACGGAAGAATTTTTCAAAAAACAGCCTAGCTTTACCTGCTCGCTTCTGCCTGCCTCTCTAATTCTAGCTTCTTGCTTATGGCCTGGCTTGCAGGGTTCCTTGAGAATGCATTAGTTAATTCTTCAGCCAAAGCCTCGGAGAAAGTCTTTTTGTTATTGAACGACTTTGCCATAGCGCCCTGGACAAAAAAGCGAAGAGCCAAATCCACCCTCCTCTGTGGAGAGCAGTCAACAGCCTTGGGGTACCTTGCACCGCCATACTCGATGCTGACAATCTCCTCCCTTGGAGCTGCATTTTCAACAGCTTCAACAATCACCTTAATGGGGTTTTGCTTTGTTTTCTGCTCGATGGATGTCAATGCGTCCATCATTATCCTGTAAGCCTGGCTTGCCTTGCCCGTAATTGTGTAAGAAGTGACGACGTGCTTCTTGCCCTTGTGGCCTGGGATCATAAGCTTGTTCATCAGCCTCTCAACAATTGAAACCTTTGACTTGTAAAACTTCTGCTTGGCATACCTTGCACCGGTCCTTGGAACATGGACAGCCTTGACTGCAATGTAATTGACAAGGCCAGGGTCCTTTACGGCAATGCCCTCAACGCTCCATTTTCCAAACATCTTGATTTCTGTCATGCCAATCACTCGAAAAACAGGGTCATTTATAAAGATTGCTAGGCCAGCTCTTCCCTTGAAGGCATGGCGACGCCATCCACGACCTTTAATCCTTTCCTGGTCCTGATCTGTTGTGCCATCTTCTCCTGCAGCTCAAATGGAAGCTTCTCAAAGAGCTGGTCAACAACAGAAAAGCTACCCCTGCCACCGGTTGCTGAACGAAGGTCTGAAGTTAGCCCAAAGGTTTCGGCGACAGGAAGCTTTGCCTTTATGCTAATCATCTCGCCTTCCTGAGTCATTTCAAGAAGCTGTCCCCTTCTATTCTGGATAAGCTTTGAAATTTCGCCCATGTAACTCACTGGAGCGTCAATCTGCATTACCTGCAACGGCTCGAAAATGACTGGGACTGCTGCAAGCATTGCACCCCTGACGCTCTCCCTTACTGCAGGCAGGACCTGGGCCGGCCCCCTGTGAATTGCATCCTCGTGAAGTTTCATATCAGCAAGGTAAACAAGAACATTGACACAAGGCTCCCTTGTGAGGGGGCCAAACTTCATGACATCCTCAAACGCATCCATGACCATTTCAATGACTTCACCGCCATACACCTGGCCCCTTGTAATATCCACAAATATGTTCCCGTTGAAAATGTCCTTGATTTTCCTGGTTTCCTTGCTTTCCATT
>CAYUOQ010000032.1:0-8225 GCA_964446445.1 uncultured Methanosarcinales archaeon | reverse complement strand
CAAAGGGCTCGGCATAAAATGCGAATCCATACCAGACAACGACTTCCTAAAGCTTGATAAAGCCGCAGAGGATTTCATAAAGTCAATAAGGGAAACGCCTGAGCCACACTTCATAGAAGTGAAGACTTACAGGCACCTCGGCCACTCCAAGAATGACAAGAACCTATACAGAAGCAAGGACGAGGAAAAATACTGGTTTGACAGGGATGCGCTTACAGCCATCAGGAAAAAAATTCTTGAATCTGAACTGGCAACAGAGGAAGAGCTGGAACGAATAGAAAAAGAAACGACAGCTTTCATGGATGAAACTGCCTCAGAAGTCATTAAACTGCCCGGAATCAAGGAAGCTGAACTTGAAAAAGCCTTATTCTCCTAGAATCTTAAAATCACAGGACTTCTCATTGCAGATTTTATCTCTGCTTGCCGCTCATCAAGCTCCTTAAGCACAGCGGAATGCCCCACCATTATGACAAGGCAATCTGCGCCCCTTGCAGCGCCTGCCAAAGACGAATAACGCTTGCCCTCAATGAGAGGGTCATAATCAGCAACGTCAAACCCCTTTTCCCTCAAAAGCTTAACAACCTCAACGGCAGGGCTCTCGCGAAGGTCTCCAACATCAGGCTTGTATGAAAGGCCAATTGTAACTATCTTTGGATTTTTAACCCTGGCAACAGCCGAGATTATTTTTTCAGCGGTTATATGGGGCATCTTGTCATTTATCTTCCTCGATGCCTGTATCAGGGTTGTATTATTCTTGTCAACGGCAACCAGGAACCAAGGGTCAAGGCAAATACAGTGGCCCCCTACCCCTATGCCCGGCCTGTGAATGTTAACCCTGGGATGCTTGTTTGATATTGAGATTGCTTCAGCGATGTTTATGCCAAGACCGCTAGCCACTAGGGAAAGCTCATTTGCAAAGGCAATGTTAACATCCCGAAATGCATTCTCAATGCACTTGCAAAACTCTGCAGTAGTGCTGTCCGTCTTAACAATCTCGCCCTTCACAAAAGAAGAATAAATTTCAGCGGCAGCGTCAGTCGAAGGCTTGTCAACACCACCAACAATCCTGCTGTTGTTAATGAGCTCATAAAAGCTGTTGCCAGGAAGCACCCGCTCAGGACAGTGTGCAAGCAGAATATCCTCAGGCACCTTAAGGCTTGTCCGGGATTCAATTGTCTTCTCCATGCTTGCCGTTGTCAGGGGAGGAACGGTTGATTCAAGGACAACAAGATTTCCCTTCCTCAGGAGAGGAAGTATTGACTCAAGGCCAGCGTCAACATATGCCAATCCGGGGCTCTTGTCCTCATTAACAGGAGTGGGCACTGCAATGATGAAAACATCAGCCTCCTCGGGAGAGGATTTCGCGGTGAAGTTGGCCTTTACCTTCCTGAATTCAGCCTTTACGTCATCCTCATCAATAAAGACCTTCCCGCTGTTCAAATCAGAGACCCGTTTGGCGTTTATGTCCACACCGACAACCTTGCAGTTCCTTGCCAGAAGGATAGACAGGGGAAGGCCAACATATCCAAGGCCAACAACAACTATCTTTTTCATTTCGCCTCACTCAAGATTGTAAACCTTTTTTTGCCAAGCTATGGTTTCAGAAATTCCATCCTTCAGCTTGACTGTCTCCTTGTGCTTCAGGTCCCGCTTTGACTTTGAATTGTCCGACTTCTTGTCAATGGTGTTGTGATGCTCCACTTCCTTGTACTCAACAAGCGAATCATCCATGCCAAGCTGCCCAAGGATGATATCAGAGGCAGCTTTCATTGCGACAAATTCATCTCCAGAAATGTTATAAACCTCGCCAGGCTTAAAGTTATCCGCAATGTTCGCCATTGTCCTGACCGTGTCGAAAATCCAGGAAAAAGTCCTGTGATGCTTTGTAAAGACTGTAAAGGGCATCTTGTGCAAGGCGCGATAAATGAAAAGGCAAATCACGCTCCTGTAATTTGAATAATATTCACCGGGGCCGTAAGTGTTGAAAAGCCTGAGCCTTACAGTCTCAGTCCCAAACCTATCTGCAGAGTTAAGGATTTGCAGCTCATTCACCCACTTGCTGATTGCATAGTCGTTAAGCTGCCTGATTGGCGTTTTCATTGGCACATCCTCCTTCATAACGCCGTTAAAGTCCCCGTAAATCTCAGAACTGCTTGTAAAAACCATCCTGAACTTAAGCTTTTCCTGAAGCCTTAAAAAGTGCTTATTGCCAACAGCGTTTGTGCGCCAAAGGGTCTCATAAAAATCCTCACCATTGTTCCTGCCAAACTCGCCAGCAAGGTTATAGACCAAATCAAATGCCCTGCCATCAAAAAGCCCTGCCACCTGCCTGAATTCACCAATGTCACACCTGAGGTAGTTTGCATCATTGCTGTGAGGCTTATCTGCCAGCCAAACCTTGTGGCCCCTTTTCCTAAGCTCCTCAACCAACGGCGTTCCAACTGCACCCAATGCGCCAGTAACCAAGATGTTCAATTTCTCACCCTCAATGTGTCTAAAATCCTTTCGGCTGAATTGCCTTCCCCAAACGGGTTTGGCCAAGTGCTTGCCTTATTAAGCATTTCCCTGACCTTCCTGCAGATATCAGAAGAGGTAAGGTCTGTAAGCGTGTTTGCGCCAACCTGGACAGTTTCAGGCCTCTCCGTATCCTTCCTTAAGGTAACGCAAGGAGTTCCCATAATGCAGCTTTCCTCCTGGACGCCGCCAGAATCGGTAAGCACAAGCCTGGCATTCTTTTCTAATATTAAGAACTCAAAAAAGCCAACAGGATCTATCAGCTTTATACCGCCTGGAACCGAAAGGCCGTATGAAGAAATTTTTCCCTTTGTTCTCGGATGCATGGGGAAAACCATTGGAAGCCCGTGCTCCTTATGAACATCTCCAAGACTGGAAAGAAGCTCTGCCAATACCTCCCTGCTATCCGTATTTTCAGCCCTGTGAATTGTCACCAGGAAATATTTCCTTGGCTGAAGGCCGAAACTTGAAATGGAAACCTTCCTCTCGGCTTCCGGCAAATAATGCCTTACAGCATCAACGATTGTGTTCCCTGTCATGAAAATTTTCCTGTCCTTCCCTTCATTCTTTAACACATTGGCGGAATATTCTGTTGGCGCGAAAAGGATGCTTGCAATCGAATCAGCAATTATCCGGTTCTTTTCCTCCTGCATTTCAAGATTATAGCTCCTTAGTCCAGCTTCAATGTGAGCAAAAGGAATGCGAAGGTTTGTGGCCGACAGTGCAGCGGCAAGAATGGTGTTTGTGTCCCCTTCAGCCAGGACCCAGTCAGGCTTTTCCTTCAAGAAAACGTCCTCAATGCCGACAAGCATTTTACCAACCTGTTCTGCAAAGCCGCCAGAGCCAACGTTAAGATTGTATTTTGGATGAGGCATTGAAAGCTCCTCAAAAAAAAGGCCATCCATGTTATAGCTGTAGTGCTGCCCGGTATGCAAAATGAAAAAGTCAATGCCTCTCGCCTGGCAAGCCCTTACAATTGGGCTCATCTTAATGATTTCAGGACGTGTACCAACAACAATGCAAAACTTCAACCTGATCACCAAAATTAGTTAAATGTGACCCAAAGAACAATGTATATAAAGGTTTTTATGAAGAACGCTGGGGAAGGGTGAAAACAGGCAAACAGAATGACAAAAACAACAGGAACAAACAGGAAAGCAGAAGCCCCAGTTTCAAAAGGTCCAACTGATTCTGAAACGGTTGTAAGCAACACGGCCTTCCTTCTCATTGGGCAGGTTGCAACAGCAGTCCTATCCCTCTTTCTTGTTCTTGCCGTGGCAAGATACCTTGGGAGCGTAGGCCTCGGCTCGTACTCAGCTGCCATTGCCCTAAGCGCGCTGCTGATGCAGGTCCTTGACTTTGGAACTCCAACTCTGGCAATAAGGGAAATAGCCCGGCTAAAGGAAAAAGCCAGCGACTTTGTAAGTGAAATGATGGGGCTGAGAATGGTCCTCTCCTTTGCAATGCTCGCGTCAGGCACAGCTGTTTTCCTTGCGCTGCTTTTGCTTGGCAAGATAACAGCTGATACTTCACAAGTTATGATACTGGCAATCATTGCAACAGCCCTCAGCTTCCTTGCAGAGCCGCTAAGGGCAACACTTTTGGCATATGAAAAGCACCACTTCTATGCCGCAACATGGATAAGCGAAAGGATTGTTTTTGTAGCCTTCGCCCTTGCCATGCTTTTGGCAGGCAAGGGCATGCTGATGATAATGGCCGGCTTTGCCAGCTCAGGAATATTCGCATTATCTGTAAACGCATTTGTGGTATGGAAAAAATTCACAAGGTTCAGCATAAGATTTGATGCAGGCAGCAGCATCACCCTTTTGAAAAAAGGGCTGCCCTTCTGGCTTTCCAACCTGCTGATGACGGTCTACTCAAGAATAGATACATTGATGCTATCCTCAATGAAAGGCTTTGCAGCAACAGGCATCTACAGCGCAGCCTACAAGATAACTGACCTGTTTACATTCATCCCGCAAGCGGTCACAACCGCATTTTATCCTACGCTCTCCAGGCTTTTCAAAAACAAAGATGGAATGCTGCAAATCCTGTATAAACGGGCATTCTATTACCTTATCCTGGCTGCCATGCCCATGGCTGTTTCAACAACAATACTCTCTGAAAGGATCATCAGGTTTCTCTACAGAAGCGGCTTTGAGCAGGCCTCAACAGCGCTTCAAATACTAATCTGGGCTGAGGCTTTCCTTTTTTTCAACATCCTGATGGGCTACCTGCTAAATTCAATAGACAAGCAAAAATTATTTACAGCATCAACAGGCGCATACGCTGCAGTAAACATCCTGCTAAACCTGATCGCGATACCAAAATTCGGGTATGGAGGGGCAGCAACAGTCTCCCTCGTAACCCAAGGCATGCAAGCAGCAACCCTTTACAAGCTTTGCAGCAACAGCGGATACAGGCTTAACCTGCCAAAGATGGCTTTCAAGCCATTAATCGCAACGGCAATAATGGGAAGCTCAATATTGCTAATGAGGCCGCTTCACCTGCTGATAATAGCGCCAACCGCTGGCGTTATCTATGGTGCAATGCTTGTTGCACTTGGAGGCCTCACAAAAGATGACCTTACAATAGCAAAGGGCCTGATAAGCAGAATAATCAAGCCAAAACAAAGGCCTTAAAGCAAACTTTATAAATTGCCCAGGCTGGCGACGGAACGATGAGGAAAAAACTCTCAATCATAATCCCAGTTTACAATGAAAAAGGCACGATACTTCAAGTTATTGAAAGGGTAAAAAAAGCAGACATAGGAAACTGCGAAAAAGAGGTAATAATCGTTGATGACGGCTCCAGAGACGGGACAAGAGAACTCGTTTCAAAAGCGCCTGGAGTCAAGAAGATACTTCTTGAGAGGAACAGGGGCAAGGGGGGAGCCCTGAAGGAAGGCGTAAGGCAGTCAACAGGAGATTATGTGATATTCCACGATGCCGACATGGAATACAACCCTGAAGACTTCAAGTACATGCTGCCCCTAATGGAATCCGGATTGGTGGATGCGGTAATTGGAACAAGGTTCCTGGGAAGAAAACAGAGGCTCTTTGGAAGGAACAGAAATGTCGTATTTGCAAACTACATTGCAAATGTCATCCTCAAAGTAGCGTTTAACATCCTTTACCATACAAACTTCTCAGACGTCTATCCCTGTTACAAAATGGTAAAGCTGAATGACTTGAGGATGCTAAGCCTGAAGGAAAACGGATTTGCCTTTGACCTTGAACTCATAATAAAACTGCTAAAAAAGGGAAAAGTTTTTGTTGATGTACCAATACACTTTGACCACAGGGGATATGACCAGGGCAAAAAAATAAGGCCCCTGGACGGATTCAAAAGCCTGCTCGCCATAATCAAATACAGACTTCTCGACTAGTTGGAGTTAAAAACCTTTAAATATCACCAATAGTCTGCCAACGACGGGGGGAACAGAGGCAAAAAATGAACATAACCAGAAACATACAGCCCGAATTCATTGATGACAGGGGCGCAATAACGAAAATCCTTGACGATGGAAAAACAGCCGTAAGAAGCATCCTCCTGATATCAAGCAAGAAGGGTTCAGTAAGGGCAAGCCACTACCACAAAAAGGATTCCCACTTCGCATACATGCTCTCAGGGAAAATGGAATATTCAGAATATCCTGTTGGCAGGGAGAAAGAAAAGCAATCTGCAATAATTGAAGCGGGGGACATGGTATACAGCGCCCCAATGATGGTCCATTTAATGAGATTTCTCGAAGACTCTGTTTTCCTGACCCTTGCAACAGAATCAAGAAGCCAAGAAGCATACGAGGAAGACACAGTCCGTTTAAAGGTAATCTGAATGAATGACACAGTTAAGGAAAGAACGACATGCAGGGTATGCACTGGAAAAACCCTGCAGAAAGTAATATCATTAGGAAGCACACCTCCCGCAAATGCCTTCGTCAAGAAAGAAGACTTGGCAAAGAAGGAGCAATCATTCCCCCTTGAGCTTAACTTCTGCAACGACTGCGGATTTTTGCAGCTCACAAACATCGTTTCACCAGAACTTTTATTCAAGGACTATGTTTACGTCTCATCCACTTCACCTGTTTTCGTTGAGCACTTCAAGCAGCTCGCCAGCAGCTTCAGCACAAGGTTCAAGCTACCTTCTGGCTCGCTGGTCATTGATGTTGGAAGCAATGACGGCATACTCCTAAAGCCATTCAAGGAAAAAGGAATGAAAGTCCTTGGAATCGACCCTGCAGAAAAAATAGCCGCCATGGCAACAAAAAACGGGATTGAAACATTGCCTGTTTTCTTCAACTCTAAAGTTGGCCAGGAAATTGCAAAAACACGGGGAAAGGCAAAGCTGGTAACTGCAACAAGCGTATTTTCCCACGTTGACGACCTTGACAGCTTCATTGAGGGCGTGAAAAGCGTGCTTTCAGACGACGGCGTTTTCCTTGTGGAGGTGTACTATCTCTACGAACTCCTTGAAAAAAATCTTTTCGACACAATATACCATGAGCACCTTTCATATTTCACTGCAAAGACCATTTCAAAGCTTATGCAAAGGCTGGGAATGGAAGTATTTGACCTGGAAGAAACAGACACGCATGGCGGCTCCCTGAGGATGTACGCCCAAAAGAAAGGAGGACCGCACAGAATATCGGAATCGGTAAGGAAGTTCGAATCAATGGAAGATGCAAAGCAGCTTCAAAAAGCCGAGACCTACAGGAAATTTTCTGAAAAAATTGAACAGAACAAAAAGGCGCTCAAGGAGTTGCTAAGCGAGCTCAAGGAAAAAGGGAAAAAAATAGCAGGATATGGCGCCCCAGCAAAGGGAAACACCCTCCTGAACTATTTCCAAATAGGGCCTGAAACAATAGACTACATTGTTGACGACAGCAGCTGGAAGCAAGGCCTTTATACGCCAGGCGCCCATATACCTGTTGTCGCATTTGACGAGTTGAGCAAGAAAAGGCCAGACTACGTGATAATACTGGCATGGAACTTTGCAGAGCCAATAATGAAGAAATGCTCTGAATTTACAAACTTCATCATTCCAGTGCCAAAGCCGCAAATAGCTAATTCACTTGTTGAAGAGGACTTGAAAGCAGTATGCGAAGCAATAATGGATGATGCCAAGCTTTTAGAAGGCAAGACAGTCATGATAACTGGAGGCTCGGGCTTCATAGGAAGCTACTTCATTGCAGTCATTGACATGCTAAACAAAAGATTCCTTAACAAGCCGTGCAGGGTAATATCCCTTGACATCTACATAACAGGCCAAAGCTCAAAAAACAACCTTGTGAAGGAGATAAGCAGCGAGCACATAAGATACATAAAGCATGATGTAAGAGTTCCAATAGAGCTTAATGAGCCCATTGACTACATAATAAGCGCAGCAGGAGTTGCATCACCTGTATACTACAAGAGATTCCCAATTGAAACGATAGAAGGAACGGTATTTGGAATAAAGAACGCACTGGAGCTTGCACGGCAAAAGAAAGTCCAAAGCCTCCTTTACTTCAGCTCCAGCGAAATATACGGAGACCCGGACCCGAATTTCATACCAACACCAGAGACATACAAGGGAAATGTTTCATCAATCGGGGAAAGGTCATGCTACGATGAGTCAAAAAGGATAGGAGAAACAATGTGCATGGCCTTCTTCAATGTGCACAAGGTTCCTGTGAGAATAGTCAGGCCTTTCAACGTCTACGGACCTGG
>CAYUOQ010000031.1:0-8359 GCA_964446445.1 uncultured Methanosarcinales archaeon | reverse complement strand
AATATTTTGCTATTTCCGGCCAAAAATTCATGTCTGAAGCAGTGGCAACTATCCAAAAAGAAGGGGCGTCACGAAAACCTCAACAACGGCCCCAAGGAACAGCGTGCCAACTGAAAGTGCAATGAGGTCAACAGAATCGAAAAGAACTTTCCTGAACTCTGGACTGAAAAACCTGTGCCTGGCAATGGCAACGGAAATTATCCCGCCGGCCAAAGCAGCAATGAAATATGCAAGTATTTCAAGGCTGCCATGTGTAAGATACCGCAAAAGGCCCAGGGAGTAGGAGCTGAAATAAGCCGAAACCGAATGCAAACCGAGACTTGCAGCAACATTGCTGATGCTGTTCCTCACGAACATGCCAATGGCGGCAGCAACAACAGTTGCATTCCATGCCAGGATAAAAATGGAGCCTGCACCGTAAAAGAATGCGAACAGGAGGACAAAGACAAGAACCTTGATGTTGTTAAGGAAAATCTTAAGGAAAGATTCGGCAGGGGCAGAAAGGCAGCCCTCAACCCCTGAAGAATTTATGCAATTAATTGTCTCTTCCTGAATTGCAAACACCTGGCTTGAGAAGCCCTGCGGAAGCACAATATACCACAGAGAGAAAGAAACAACAAAACCAAGGAAAAGGAACATGAAATAAGAGAGTGCCCGGCCATGCTCCTTAAGAATTGCAAGCTCATGCTTTATTGAAGAATCCTTCTTTTCCTCCCTCCTAAGGGTTCCCTCAATCAAATAAGTACAGGCAATAGTCGTGAGGAAAACCATAACAAGGCTTACATATTGCTTGAAGATGTAAAGGCTTAGGAAGATTGCAACAGAACTGTACACCATACCCACAAAGAAAAGCTCCCAAGGCTCCCGCTCAGCCTTCCTTGGGTTAATGAGCATCTCCAAAACCATAATTTTAACTGGCAAAAAAGGTTTTAAATAGTTTTCCCAAGGTTCTCAAATGGCCAGAATGAAAAATAAATTTACTTCCTTGCCTTTTCCAGCTTGCCCTTCAAAAGCGCAAGCAAACTCTGGTCATTAATCTTGATGACTTTCCACCTGACACCAGGAATATCACCGTAAGAACGACCCTTCCTTCCTCCAATGCACTCGACAAGAACCTCATCGTGCTCATCGACGAGCTTTGAAGCCCCATTTCCCGGGCAGAACGCGGTGACCTGCCTGCCATTCTTGATGAGCTGGACACGAACACACTTCCTCATGGCAGAATTAGGCTGCTTTGCCTCAAACTGAACTTTTTCAAGCACGATGCCCTTGGCCTGCCATGATCCTTCGAGAGGGTCTGACTTTGTCCTTAAGTTAAGGATTCTGGCAACATAGGAATGTTTAGACCACCTTGAACCAGCCCTTCTCTTAGCGAGTGAGCCTGCCGCGTTCAAACCACGAGCCTTGTTTGCCATATCATCACGTGAATTAACAGGTTATTTATAAACTTACTGCCATCATGCAATCTTCAGTTCCTTGATTGGAAAATACCTTTGGACAATTGTTTGAAAATTATGGACGTTCTTTCCACCCCTGCCAATAAGAAGCCCCCTGTCAGAAGCGGAAGCTGGAGCAATAGTTACAACGCCTTCAGCAACATCTACGGAAGACGCCTTTAAAGGCTGGATCAGGCCATTTACAAAAGTTGCCAAATCATCAGAGAATTCAACAATCTTAACCTTCCTCTTAAGCGACTCCTCAACCCTCCTGACGTTTGCACCTTCCCTTCCAACTGCCAGACCGTACTGGGCAGACTCTACAACGAAGACAAGAAGGCCATTACCATCAACAAAGCAATCCCTAAGCTTCGCCTTTGTTGACGCCTCAAAAAAAGACATTAGCTTCAGCAGGTTAGCGTCATAACGGATCCTGCCAAGCGAAGCGTCAGAAGGCATGATGAAACACTACTTTGGAACTCCAACGACAGCTATTGAAAATGGCTGCTTGCATATCACGCCAAGCTCATCGTTTGGAACAGCAAGCTCCACAAATTCGCAGCCACAGATTGAGCTGTAATGCTTCAGGCTTTCCTTCACATTATCAGGGCAGTTTGAAGCCATGAAAACCTTGGCAATTTTACCGCCCTTCAGAAGCTTGATGACTTCGGAAGTGCCAGTAACAACCTTGCTACCCTGCACTTGCTTCCGCAATTCAGCTAATGGCTCCATTTTCTTTATCACTTGCTCTTTGAAATTAGTTTTGGAAGGCCAGTCCCAACAGGCACTGGCTGGTTCAACATTACGTTCTCGACAACCGAGGTAAGCTTGTCAATGTCGCCGTAAAGGCTTGCATTGATTATGTGCTTTATCGGGGTCTCGAAGCTTGCCCTTGCCAGCACGCTTGCCTTGTCACGAACAACACCATACCTTGTAATCCCCTTGACCTTGCCATCAGCGCACATCACATCTGCAACAAGCATGAGATGCCTGATGTCAACATTCAATCCCTGAGTCTCTATGACCTTGTAAACCTCGTCAATTACTGCCTGCCTTGCAGCCTCAATCCCAAGTGTCTCCTCAATCTCAAAGACATCATTTGTAGTTGTCCTTGTCTCATCAACAAAAGGAATCTGAAGGACCTTTTTCAAGTTTGAGCCGAAAGTAAGGATTACGTACTCATTGTTTTTCCTTACCGGCAATACCTGGCTTATCCCACGCACGCCCTTGACAAAAGCATCCTTTGCCTTTTCCTTAAGCCTGAAAACATCGCTAACCCCGCCCTCTTTTGACTTCATCCTTAGGACAGCAGAGTCGCCCTTGACATCAACGCCAATACCCTTCACTGCCATCTTCAATGCCTTTTCAAGGAGCGTCTCATTGATTCCAAGGTTTTTCATCTTCCCAACATCAAGGGCAACCTCGACTTTTGAGTCTGCAACGTTAATTGAAAACTCTGTTGCAATATCCTTAAGCTTTGTCTCCTTGATTAGAAGCGCTATTTTCTTGATATCCTGGCCCTCGGAGTAAGGCTTCTTAAGGTAAATCTCCATCATTGGAGTTGTGAGGCTCTTCCTGCCATCAAGAATCTCGATAATCCTTGGCAAGCCCATTGTAACGTTCATTTCAGAAACGCCTGCGAAATGGAACGTATCCAACGTCATCTGTGTGCCAGGCTCACCTATTGACTCTGCCGCAACAAGGCCAACAGCTTCACCAGCCTCTACTCTCATGTCATTATATTCCTGCAAAACCTTGCCAGCCACTTCCTTGGACTTGGCCTCTGAAACCTTCTCTGGAAGTGACTGCTCCACAAGCTCATAAATAGCTGGTGGCAATGTTTCCTTAAGCTCCTTCAATGTTCCCATGAAAATCACTCCTGCCCCTTGCCCAGGGCTTCACTAATTATCCTCTTTACGCTAAGGACGCCGCCTTCGGACTTTGAAACATCAATCCCATCTTCGCCATACAAAAATTGCACAATCCTCCTGCCTGAATCCCTGACAGTCCCATCATACTCAACTTTGAGGTCCTGCAAGGCATTTGCAAGCCTCCTGTAAAGGTAACCTGACTTTGGAGTTCTCAGCGCAGTATCCATCAATGCATCCCTTCCCACTATTGATTGGAAGAAAAATTCAGATGGCGTGAGGCCTGACTTAAAGCTTCCCTTTATGAAGCCACGCGCTTCAGGGGTAAGGTCATCCTTCTGGAAACATGAAAGGGTCCTCCTGGAATAGCCATTCTCAATCCTCTTGCCCCTCAATGCCTGCTGGCCTACACAGCCTGCCATCTGGGCAAGGTTCAAAGGAGTTCCCCTAGCACCAGAGATCGCCATTACAATGGTATGCGAGTAGCTTTCAACATTCATCGCAACAATCTTGCCTGTTTCATCACGAGCCTTGTTAAGAACTTCAAGGATTTTCAATTCGAGGGTCTCCTTTAACGTCCTGCCAGGAAGGCTGTCCAGTTGGCCTGAATTATACTGTGCAATGAGCCCGGCAACCTCCTGCTCGGACTTTTCAAAAACAGCCTTTATTGCATTCTTCGCATCACTAGGAAGGTCTGTATCAGAAAGTGCAGTAGTAAAGCCGCGCTTCATAAGGAGCGCAACGCCAAGCTTGAACATCTTACCCAAGGTGTCAAGCGCAAACTGCCTGCCATACCTTTTGTGCAAGTTCCTGAGCAGCAATCCGGAGCCCTCGCCCAGGTTGTTCTTATCCATAACGCCACTAATCAATTTTCCTGACTTAATTACAACCTCTGGCTCCTCCCTTGACTTTGACCTTCCAAAAAAGTTAAAGTCATCAGGAAGCAAAACGCTGAAAACATCCTTGCCACCAACAACATCCTTCTTTGGAAGCTTCACAACATCAGTAATTCCGATAGAGGCGAGAAGGTCAATCGCATCGCTCCTTGGCATGTTAAACCCTGCCCTCGTAAGCAGGTAATTCCCGGAAATTGCATCCTGTATGCAGCCAATCACAGACAAGCCATACCTCGGCGAAATCATCTGGCTATCAACAAGCATAAGCAACTCCGCCTCTGCCCTGGCCTCCTCGGTCTGGGGAATGTGCAGGTTCATCTCATCGCCATCAAAATCTGCATTGTAAGGGAAGCAAACAGCAGGGTTCAGCCTAAGGGTCTTGCATGGCAAAACCCTAACCTTGTGGCACATCATGCTCATCCTGTGCAGCGAAGGCTGCCTGTTGAAGATTGCAATGTCACCATCCATCAAGTGGCGCTCAACGATGTAACCTGGCTGGAGCTCCTCAATCGAGGCTTCAATGGTTTCCTCAGTTAGCTTCTTCTTCCTTCCATCAGGCCTGACAACGTAGTTCGCACCAGGATAAACTTTTGGCCCCCTCTTGATGAAATCCTTGAGGTAAGCCATGTTCCAATCAGTAACCCTTTCTGGAACAGTAAGCTTCATAGCCATTATGTCTGGAACGCCAACCTCGTTAAGCTCGAGCAGGGGGTCTGGGCTTATTACCGTTCTTGCAGAGAAGTTTGTCCTCTTGCCAGTCAGGTTGTGCCTGATCCTGCCCTCCTTGCTCTTGATCCTTTCTGTCAATGTTTTCAAAGGCTGGCCTGACCTGTGCCTTGCAGGAGGCAACTGGGCAACCTCATTGTCAAAGAATGTGGTAACGTGGTACTGGAGCAAATCCCACAGGTCCTCAACAATTATTTCCGGGGCGCCAGCATTGATATTTTCAAAAAGCCTCTGGTTAATCCTCACAATATCACCAAGCTTGTGCGTGAGGTCATCCTCAGAACGCTCACCAGTCTCAAGGGTTATTGAAGGCCTCATGGTAACTGGCGGGATTGGAAGCACAGTGAGGATCATCCATTCAGGCCTGACCGCAGTAGGGTTAAGGCCAAACAACTCAATGTCCTGATCCTGGAGCTTCTCAAGCCTGCTCCTAACTTCAATAGGGGAAATCCTCTTGTCATCCTCAAAGAATGTTGAAGGCTTTTCAAGCAGGATCTTCTTCTGCTTCGCCATGCAATGATCGCACTTACTGACAGCTTTTGAAGCAACAATCAAGTCCTTGAGCTTTTTCCTCATGACCTCCGGCCCCTTGTCCTTCCCAAGCCTCTTCAGCCTATCACCAAACTGCTCAATCTTTGTTGTTGGGAGGAGAACCCTCGAGCACTCCCTGCAGGTATACCTAAGCAATGTCAAGATAACAGAAATGAAGCTTATGTGGACAACCGGCCTTGCAAGTGAGATGTAGCCAAAGTGGCCAGGGCATTCCTTAAGCCTTGAGCCACATGTCTTGCAACGCAAGCCAGGGTCAATAACGCCAAGCCTAACATCCATCAATCCGCCATCAACAGGGTATCCTTCCTTGTCATACAATTCAGGAGTCACAATCTTGGCAGCAGCCATCTTTTTAATCATCTTTGGGCTAAGGACTCCAAATACCACTGCACTAACTTTCTTGTACACATATGGCTCTGTATCGTCAGGCATTTTTTCCAAACCTCAATATTTTGTCTTGAGCTTCAGCTGCGGGTAAAGCACCAGGCTCTTAAACTCATCCAGTATAAGCTTGAATGCGTATGAAACTTCAATGAAGCTGATGTTCGACTCGCCACAAACCTGGCAATAGCTCCTGCGCTTGAACTCGTCGTAAATTGCAACCATGCCACAGTTCTCGCAAACAGGCACAATTGTCCTGTCAGAATCAAACCTTTCCTTCAACACCATTGCCGCGCCATGGGCAACAAAAGTGTCCTTCTCCATCTCGCCAAGTCGCAACCCACCTTCCTTGGCCCTGCCCTCCGTAGGCTGCCTTGTCAGCAGCTGTATCGGGCCACGGGCTCTTGAATGGATCTTGTTTGCAACCATGTGCTTCAACCTCAGGTAGTACATGTTGCCAACGAAAATTGAAACCTCAAGCGCCTTGCCGGTCTCGCCGTTGTAAACAGTCTCAAGGCCATTATCCCTGAAGCCAAGGCCCAGCAATTCCTTCCTTATTCTTTCCTCAGGCTCTGAATCAAAAACTGTGCCATCAATATGCCTTGCCGAAAGCGCGCCAGTCTTACCTGCAATCAGCTCAATCAAGTGAGCCATTGTCATCCTTGTTGGGATACTATGAGGACTGAAAATCAAGTCTGGAACAATCCCTGAAGCGGTGAAAGGCATATCTGCCTCGGGCACTATAAGGCCAACAACGCCCTTCTGGCCATGCCTTGAACTGAACTTATCGCCAACCTCGGGAATCCTCTGATCCCTAATCTTTACCTGGACAAGCTTATTGCCCTCATTGTTTTCAGTAATCAGCACAAAATCAATTATGCCTTCCTCGCCGTGCTTCATTGATACAGAACTTTCCCTCCTTGTTTCCGCTGAAAGGGAATACTGCTCCATGCTGCTCAGGAACCTTGGCGGTGAAGTCTTTCCAATCACAACATCGCCTTCCTTAACCTGTGCCTCTGGATAAATCACGCCATCTTCCTCAAGGAACCTGTAATCCTTCTCGCTCTTGAAACCCTTTACATCTTTTGCAGGGATTGTAACCTCGTCAACAAGCCCGCCTGAATACCTCAGCTCCTCGGCAATCATCGGCCTATAGTAACTGCCCCTTCCCATTCCCCTATCAATCGAACCCTTGTTGATTATGATAGCATCTTCCATGTTGTAGCCCTTGTAACTCATTACTGCAACAACCAGGTTTTGGCCTGATGGATGCTTGCCATACTCTGAAATATCATGCATAACCGACTTAACAACAGGCATTTGAGGGTTGTGAAGCAAGTTCACATCCATGTCCAGGCGAATCATGTAGTTTGAAGCGTAAAATCCCAAAGCCTGCTTCTGATTCTTTGAACCTGTGTTAACCTTTTGGGCGGAATTGAAGTTTGCGTATGGGACAAGGCTTGTGACAAGGCCAAACATGGTCAATGGCGTCAGCTCAAGGTGGGTGTGCTGGGGGGTAAGCTCCTCCTCAAAAAATGCGACAAGGGCATTCTCCTCCTCAGCCGCATCAAGGTACTCCATAACGCCCTGCTTTATAAGGTCAGACCATTTAAGCTCATTCCTGGTAACCCTGTCAAGGTGTTCAGGGGTAAGCATTGGCCTGCCATCACGGACAACAATCAATGGCCTTCTGAGCCTGCCCTTGGAAGCCTCAATGTGGACCTCATTGCTTGGAGCATCGAAATAGACATTCACATTCTCAGAGAGAGAGCCCCTCCTCCTTTCCTCTTTCATCGAAGAGGCGAAAGCCTCACCATCTTCAACAGCCCCAACAAACTTGCCACTAAGGTAAACGTCAGACATTTTTCACACCTGCTTCCCGGCCATTTTCAAGCCGTAATTTCGCATGACCTTTAATACATCATCCTCGTTAGCATCAAGGCTAACCGTAGCAAGCAAGGACAAATTCTTCTTCAAACCAATGTTTGTACCTTCAGGGGTCTCAATAGGGTCAAGCCTTCCAAGATGGGTGCAGTGAAGCTCCCTGGCCTGGAAGTTTTCCTGGGTTGCCGAAAGCGGGCTGACAACCCTCTGCAGGTGGCTCATAATCTCAAGGAAGTTAAGCCTCTGACTCCTCTGGCTTACGCACTTCCTGCCGCCAACCCAAGCACCGGTTGCCATTGAACTGTAAATCCTCGAAGTCAAAAGCTTCTCCCTTATGATAACCTTGAGGGTTGGGAATTTTCCCCTCTTGACAACCCTCTGGAAATTGTAAAGCAGGTCGCCGATAAGCACTTTGAGGTTGACGCGGAGCAAGTCAGCAAGCAAGTCCCCTGAAAGCTTCAGCCTCTTGTTCATGTAATGGTCCTTGTCGTCAGGCTGCAATTGTCCTCTCATTGCCAGGATGTACTTTCTAAGCATCTTGCAAAGGTTATGAGCCTTCCACATCCTGTCCTTTGGGGATGTCCCAAGATGAGGCAAAAGGTACTTGTCAAGGATT
>CAYUOQ010000030.1:0-8536 GCA_964446445.1 uncultured Methanosarcinales archaeon | reverse complement strand
AGAAATTATGCGCTAAATCATCATTTCCAGTCCATTCCGGCTTCACCCAAAACTCCACCGTGCCTTCTTTTACATCAAAGTTGCCAGTTGCGGAGTAGTTAATGTAGTCGTTGCTGAGAAGCCCCATCCCAGTAGCTTGTCTTTGGTAGTCGGCAAGAACTTCTGATGCGGAGAGGCTTCTGTTTATTATCCTCACTTCGTCAATGGTGCCGTTGAAAAATCGGACATCACCAGAAACGCACTCAGTTGATGAGCTGCCAACGCAGCCAATAGCATACGTAGAAGCAAACCTGCTGATGCTGCCCGTCCTTGAGGAAGTGTTGCCCAAAATTCCATTAACGTAAAGCTGTAATGCGGCGCCGTTTTAAGTAAGGGCGACACGAGTCCAAACATTATAAGGTATTACTACAGAGCCAATGAGCCACTGCGCAGGCGTTGTGCCGTAAGTGTATGCGCTCAGCGTACGAGTATTGTTTAGTAAGCCAAAATAAACTTCGCCGTTACCCGCCAGAATGATTTGCGTATAGGAGCTGTTAAAACTTTTTATCCACGCATCAATGGTAAAATTATTGTCAAAGTCAAAGTTGGGAAGCGCAACAAAATCATTCACGCCGTCAAACGCAAGCCCGCTGCCCCCGCCAACAGAGTCATTAACAAACACCACGCCGTTCTTTAGCGTTCCAGTATTGCCATACCCGCTAATATCCGCTACCGCGCTTCCGCTTCGCTCGTCAAACCTCCAGTAACCTGTCGTGTTTGCAACCACAGTCAGGTTCTCAACATACCTTCCAGGCTGGAAAACAACTCCTGACTCTGCAATGGGAGCTTCGCCATCGGATGTTGCGAACCGGACACCCTTGCGGTAGTCAGCAACTATTTCGGCAGCCGTCATGGAACGGTTGACGATTTTGACTTCGTCTATAACGCCTGAAAAGTTACGGCGTAAGCCATCAGCGCCTCCATCGATCGTTCCTATCAAAATGGGCCTGCCCGTAATAGAAAAGGACGGGCCAGCCAATGAAGTTGCGTTCGCAAGCTTGCCATCAACATAAAGCCTTGCATTGCCTGACACCGGGTCGTATACGCCTGCGAGGTGATGCCACACCCCCGTCCCTAGAACAGTGCCAACTCCCGCAGCAGCCTCGAAGTCAAAAACATTCACTCCGTTATTCCTGTACACAAACCTCAAATCTCCAATAGGATCACCCGTAGCTACGGAAAATTCCATGAACATGCCATGATTAGTAACCCCGCCAATATTCGCATTTCTCCAGTTACTGATAATCGCCCTATCACCAGTAAAACTATTCGATTTCACCCAAGCCTCAACAGTGAAAGGACCCTTGAAATCGTATTGGTTCGAAATATTCACGTGATCATCAACGCCGTCAAAGCCCAGCGCACTCCCCGAAATAGAGTCATTGGTAAAGAACGCCCCTGAAACGTTGCCTCTGTTGCCAAAAGGCGAGCTGTCAGCCGCTGTCGTGCCAGCACCATCATCAAAGTGAAGCAGCAAGGTCGTGTTCTGGGTGGAGTTATCAACCTCACCAGGATAGCCCGGGTGGAGAAGGAACTGCTGAGGCGAATAATCATACCACGTTCTAAGGTAAAGCTGCTTGATTTCCGAAGCTGAAAGGCTGCGGTTGTAAATGGCGACTTCGTCGAGGGAATAATTGCCGTATCTGTTATTAACAGAATCATACGCGAGGTAAAGATTATTTGGGGAAGATGCCTCAATGGTGTTTGCTGAAGAATTAACTAACACGCCGTTGATGTATAAAAAGGCAGTTCCAGAATTACGCGTGAACGAAATATGATACCACCTGTTCAGGCTTAAGGGCCCAGACTTGCCAGCGGATGCTGCGCTGGTATACACGTCCAAACTGTCAGAAATGCCCAATTCATAGCCTAAAGTCACATTAGTTCGCTTTTGAATAAATGCCTTATTTTGTGGGGGCGTGCTAAAAATCTTTAACCACGAGCTTATCGTGAAATCCCCAAGGCTAAAATTGAACGAGCTGCCGCTGATATTCACAAAATCATTCACGCCATCAAAACTCACAGCCCCTCGGGTAATTCCAGAAACGTTAGCGGGGTTGCCACCATAAACGCCAGTATTCCCATTCCCTGAACTATCCGCATATCCGTTAGTCCCTCCATTCTCATCCAAGTGCCAATAGCCAACAGCGTCCTTGTAAATCATTGCAACCATCATGGTGGTGCGGTTGCCGCCGCCCCAACTCTGGTTGGTGTTGTTGATAAACCACTTGAACGTGCTGTTGGCTTCAAAGTCGCGGTCGGCGTCAGTGAAGTTCTCGGCAAAGCCAATGATGCTGTCAAGCTTGTGGGGAACCGATGATGGAAGCGCTGTCCCAGGCATGGCACCCTCCGGAAAGCCAGTAGCAGGATTGACGCCGCTGACGTTCAGGGAAACATTCACGGCACCAGACAACGTGGCAGGAGCGTTCTCACGGATGCTCCTGCTATCCGTTACTGCCGAAACGCCAGTAGTGTCATTGGCAAAAACACGGTAGTAATAAGAAACGCCATCAGCCGTGCTTACGGAAATGTTGCAGGAGTAAAGATACCCGGCAGGCGCAGTTAACGCGCTCTTCGTCATGGAATAATTAAGCCTTGAAGCATTAGTTGAGTTGTAAATCTCAAGGCTGCACACATCAATGTAAGTTTCATTCACTGACACGTTAACAGTGAACGTATTTGCAGTTGTAACAACGCCATGCGCAGGATTGGGCGGGGAAAAAGTTGCGTTGGGCGCAATGTCCGAAAAAATAAAAGTTGAATTCGAAGGCGTGCTGTTATCGCCGCCGTTATCAAAAGCAGTCACGTTAAAGAGGTAAAAGCCGTTCGCGTAGGGAATAAAAGTGCAGTTCAGGCCGGTTGTGGTACACACCGTAGTCCCATTCACAACAACAAAGTAGGAAACTATGCTGTCATTATCAACCGCATCAAAAGACGCATTCCACGTGATATTAACAAAGTCAGCCACGACAGTTGAGCCTCCAGCAGGCAGCGAGATATTAACTGCAACCGGCGGGGTGTTGACAATAGTAATGAAGCTGGTGTTGACAGATGCGCCGGCAGTGCCTGTGCTATCCTTAGACAAGTACTCAACCTTAAAGCTATCACTTCTGATGTAGTTGCTGCTGTTAAGCATGTACTCGTTCTGGAATATGGGTCGGCTTTTGCTGAAGCTGAAGTTTATCTCCTGCGCTGAGAGGGCTTTGCGGCTTATTCTGAACTCAGAAATGGTAGCGTTGCCGTAAAATGTGTTACTACTTCCACTATCACCTAATCCGAACCTTGAAAACGAAGTGATGGAGAACGCTGAACCCGTATTATTAACCTGAACACCATCAATATGCAAAGTCATGTTGCTCGTATAATTGTTCCACGTTGCAGCCACATAATGCCAGTCGCCTGAAAGCCAACTGCTCGCTGAAGAAGATTGGATGATATAACCGCTTGGATTAGATATAAATACACCAAGCGCACCAGGGCCACGCTTTTGAATAGTAAAATCATTGGCAACTTTCCCGTAAACGAAGAAATTATGTGCTAAACCATCAGTCCCATTCCACTCCGGCTTCACCCAAAACTCCACAGTGCCTTCCCGCTCGTTGAAGTTGCCAACTGCGGAGTAGTTAATGTAGGCGTTGCTCAAAAGGCCAAGACCGGTAGCGGCTTTGCGGTAGTCGGCGAGAACTTCAGCATCGGAAATATTACGATTAAGCACTTTAACCTCATCAAGCATCCCGTTAAAGTAATCGGGAGTTTCTGAGTTGGTGGAGAAGCCAAGAGACAACGGATCGGTATTGGCTGCAGAAGTTGAAGAGTCATCGGCAGTTGTGTTTGTAAGGTTGCCGTTAATGTAAAGCCTGAAGCCTACTTTTGCATCCCTAACGAAAGCAACATGATACCACTTGTTAAGAGCTATTCGGTATCTCATTTGCTTGTTGCCAACAGTGTTCGCATCCCAGATCGCCAAAAGGTCACCTGTAGATTGCAAGGTAATCCTGTAACCCGCAGTAGTTCCCTGCCTCTTGGACAAAACGGCAGCAGAAGCAGAAGGCAAGGTGGATGCTTTCATCCAGAACTCGTAGCTCATGTTATCCCCAAGGCCATAGTCAAAGTTATTCCCGGTGAAGTTCACAACGCTGTGAGTTCCGTTAAACCTCAAAGCCAGTCCTGAAACGCTATCATTCACGTAAGAAGCATAGCTTATGTTACTCTGAGTATTCAAACCACTCAAGTCTGAGCCATTGCTAAAATGCATAAGAAGAGTGGTGTTCACATCAGAAACCAGTTCGGAAGCATACCTTCCAGGCTGCAATACAGCATCGCTGATTGCAGTCGGCCTTTCCAAGTCAGTCGTGTTAAAATCCGAAAGACCGGAAGCGTTCAGCCCATTATCAGGATGAAGCAGGAAAAGCTGCGGGCTGTAATCATACCATGAACGGAGGTAAAGCTGCTTAACCTCAGAAGCGGACAGGCTGCGGTTGTAGATGGCGACTTCATCAATGCTGCCGTTGAACATTCTTGTCCCGTCAGCACGATTTCCAATAGTTAAATTAAGTCCTACATCGCTGACGACTGAACCTGAACCCCCCTGCGTAGTAACTGCCACTTCAACACCGTTAACATACATCTTTGGTGGAGTAGAAGGAGAGGCATCACTATAAGTTAAGGCCACATGATTCCAACGGTTTGGCACAACCGGTCTGTTGTTGGGCGAGCTTGTCGTGAAAGAATAAAGTGTGCCAGTGGAACCCCTTATAAATCTTAAGGCAATCGGATTGCTGGTATTAATCATCAACCAGCTCCATCCGGCTGCTGTTGAAGTTCCACTCTTATCAGCTATCCTTCCAAAACCATTCGTGCCATTGCTTAAAGGATAAATCCATGCGGAAATCGTGCCATTCACGGCAAACACGTCTCTGATGGTTGGCGAGTCAAGAATGTTTACAGACCTGTTTGCAGAAGGACTGGCGTTAAAAACTAGTGCGCCACCTATAATGCCAGTAGTGTTAATAATTTCACCCATTGGAATGCCAACATTCCCGCTCCCACTGCTATCAGCGTATCCGTTAGTCCCGCCATTCTCGTCCAAATGCCAATAGCCAATCGCATCCTTGTAAATCATAGCAGAGTAAGGGCTGTTGGCATAGTCCGCCGCTATTTCTGATGCTGACTTGGCGTAGCTGTAAACAGCTACCTCGTCAATGCTGCCATTGAACAATCCTGCCTGTGCCGTTGATGAACGTCCAATGGCATCGGAAATTGTAGTCGTGCCAGCACTTAAAGTAGCAGTAATGCTTGATTCAAGCTTGCCGTCAACGTAAAGGAAAGCAGTAGTTCCATCATGTGTCATTGCCAAATGATGCCACACACTGTCATTTATCGGCGTTGTCCCATTCAAACTTATGAAACGGTTAGTGCCATCTGAAAAAACGCTAACGCTGCTGTTCATGCGCTGACCCAATGAAATCCTGCTACTGCCCGGAGCACGCATAATTGTTATTGCACGGCTTCCGGCATTATCATTGCCAGCAGCAGCTGACGTTTTCACCCACGCCTCAAGAGTATAAGCTGAACTCTCCGGCAGGTCAGTAAGGTTAACGTAACCATTAGTATCAAACGTCAGGCAGTCATCAATTTTACAGTTCATGCTCTGGTTGCTTCTTGCATTACCATAAAGTGTCCCGCCATTGCCATAGCCGCCACTATCATTCGCATTACCATCCAACTTCCAATAGCCAACCAAGCTCCGGTTCTGAGGCTGGTACAAGGTTCTTTTATACCACTTGAACGTGCTGTTCTCCTCCTGCGCAGCTACGTCTGAAGAAAAATTGGAAGCGAAAAACAGCTGGTCGCTGACAAGAGCAACTGAAGCGTTCGGAACCTGGGTTGCGTTGGTGTTAGTAATGAAAGGTAAAGAAACAGGGGCTGAAGCTAATGCAGAATAAGCATATATAGCAGCAGACAGGAGGGCAACAGCTACCAAGAACCTGAAATACAGCTTACCTGTTTTGCTGTTGATTAAGCTGCTAATCTGATAACACCCCCTGTGCGAAAGGTTTAAATACGATCGAAGCGACACCAGCTTCCATGAAACAAACAAATATTGTTAAGAGTGAAAGGCCACTTGAGGATGTTTGGACAGTTGTGCAGGAGTTGCAAAAGGATCCTGAGTTTGTCAGGGCAGTAAGGGAATTCATCAAACGAACCACCTCCTGAACTCATCATATACTATCAAGTCAGGCAATCTCTTTTTCTTGACATCAGCTATTAGCCTGTAAGCCTTGATGGCATTCTCTGTAAGCATTGTTTTTTCATCGTCAGACACTACAATATCCAAGCCGTGCATAACAGCGGCAGCAACAATAGTAAAATCGGCGATAATTTCCGAATTTTTTTTAAGCCCGCCAAACTCCTTGTAGGCCTTATAGAAATTGCTTGCTAATTCTGCAACTTCAGGTGTAATGTCAAGCACGTGTTCTTTTGTGACATCATCATACATAGACAAAAGTATTATCCTCAGATTTCTGTTGCCAAACCTCTCGGATTTTGAAGTTTCCCTCAGCTCTTTTCTTATTATAGCTGCCCCGTAAAACGCGAAGTTAATATCATTTAAGCGTTCCCTGATTCTTTCCAACGCAGGATCTATTGCGAGTTCCCCGTAAACATTCGTATCCAAAAGCACCCTTTTCAAAAGGCATCACCTTCTGAGGCATTGCCGTTCACAATCACAGGGGCAGCGGCAAAGAGTGCTGCAGCTACCATGAAACGGACACATAGCCTGCCGGTTTTGCCGCTAAATAAGCCTAAGCTCCCGATGAATCCCGACCTCTTTTACTGAAGATTTTGGACGGCACGGACATGACTGCCTTACCCTCCTCTTTAACAGAGGGCCGCGGTAACACAACCATGTCAACGGGCCTGTATCCAGCGAAAGATTGATAAACTTGCATGTAATTAACTGCATTATGTGTATTAACTGAGGTGGTGAAAATGCCGACATTAACGCTGGCCGTGCCAGAGGATTTGAAGCGGGAAATGGATAAATTGCCAGAATTGAACTGGTCTGAGATAGCGAGGAAAGCAATATCTGAAAGGGTTGCTGAGTACAAGCTTTTCATGTCCATAGTGGCGAAGTCAAAGATGACGGAGAAGGACGCTGATGAGCTTGCCAGCAAGGTCAAGGCTTCCATGCACAGACGCCTTAAGGAAGAAGGGCTGGTATGAATGGCTATTGAAGCTGTCTTGGATGCGAACGTGCTATTCAGGATGTTAATTTCGCAGGGTGACGTCTTAGAGATTTTATTCGACGATGAGTTAAGGCTGTGCGCTCCAGAGCGGCTCAAGGAAGAGTTTCTTAAGCACAAAGAAGAGATTGCCGAAAAGTCGCTGACATCGCTTATTTTCAGCAAAGTTGAACTAGTAAAGCTAAGCGAGTACAAGTCATTTCTGCCAAGGGCAAAGGAGCTATTAGGCACGCATGAGAAAGACGAGGATTTTGTAGCTGTATGCCTGCTGAAGAGCGCAAAACTGTGGACATACGAGAAGTTATTGTTCAAAATAGGATTTGGAATTTCTACAAAACAGCTTGGAGAGAATTTATCAAGCGCTGTTAATCCTGTGGACGAAGATATGGCGAAAGATTTAAAATAGCCACAAGCGATTATTCTAAGTGCGCTTTGGTCTGAACGGGAAATTTCACGTTGAGAAAGTACTAAGGGCACAATCGTGCTGTTATGGCAGTCGGTTAGGATATTAAGGGTTGAGTCCACAGCCCCAACCAACCCGAGCGCGTTTTTCTTTCCAACGGAAGGATTAAAATCACCCTTATCCCCTGCGTGAGAAGGAGATAAGGGTGTGTCGTGACCTTTTGGGAAAAGGCCAATCAAAACCTCTTTTTTTGAAGAACCAAGTCGCCAAAGCGACTGGGCACAGTCGACTAACTGTCGACTTGTGGTTTGATCCAAAAACTCTTCTGCAACATTTGTAAAAGCCGGAGCAGAGCACGGCGAAGAAAGTGATGGATTACAAACAACTATACTCTCATCTATTAACCTATTTCCCATTACGACACACCCTTTTAAAGGGACTTACTCCCAAACTCACGCTTTTAACTTATGACTGAACAATCATTGATTGATTCGCTCGTCGGCAGAAGCCGCTGGCGTCCGAAGGAATTGCTGCAAAGTGGAATTCTTCACGTTTTCCTTCATCAGCTGTCCAACCTTGGTGCTGACTTTCATGCCATTCTGCCTGCAAAAATTCTTAAACGAGGCAAAGATTTCCTCATCTATCGTCATAGAAACTTTAAGTTTTACCAACCTCAACACCATCCCCCATTCTTATACTAACTTATCCATATTTGTATTGAGGCAGTATTTAAAGCTTTCGATTTTATTATGGTCAGCCAAAGTAGGTTTTTGACTGATTTAATGAAAAGGAAAATATTTATATAACAGTTGTCATAATTTTATTACAAATGTTACAAAATTATAACAAA
>CAYUOQ010000029.1:348-8837 GCA_964446445.1 uncultured Methanosarcinales archaeon | reverse complement strand
GATGGATAAAAAATTTATGGAATATATGCAAAAAAAGAAAGAAAAAAGAAAAGGGAAAAGCTCAGGCCTTCCCAAGAATCCTAAAAACCTTTGTGCTGCACTTAGGGCATGATCCCTTCATTGCCTTCATGCCATTCTTCATTACCGTTTCCTTGCCGTCCTTGATTTCAACCGGCTTCTTGCACTTCATGCATCTTCCCTGAACCATTCAGATTCACCTCACAAATTTCACAATAAAAACTCGGTCCTTGCCAAGCAAAGCCTGCGGGCTGCCTATTACTATTTAAAGCTTTGCTTGACTGGCTTGCCTTTCCCCAGCTTGGCAGCAATTTCCTGCACGCCTTCAATAAAAATACGTGCATCCTCAATGGTGTTGTAAGCGTAAAATGATGCCCGGGCGCAGCCTTTAGAATCATGCGCGTTAAACCAGCTATGAACGCAGTGGGCGCCACTCCTGATTGCAACATTCTTAGAGGCATCGAGAATCATTGCAACATCATGCGGGCTCATGCCTTCAATGTTAAAAGCAAATATGCTCCCCCTGAGCTTTGGATCTTCAGGGCCAATCAAAGACACTTCGGAAAGAAGGCTTTCGGTAATCTTCCGATTAATGGCCAACTCGCAAGCAGAAATATTGCCAAATCCAAGCTTAGAAATGTAGCGGACAGCCTCCCCGAGTCCAACAATCCCGGCATAATCCTGGAGACCTGCTTCAAAAAGATGCGGCGGCTTTTCAAAGCTTGCGGACTTATATGTCGTGTCAACAACAGTTTCACCACCGGTGATAAAAGGTGAAAGGATGGCTAGAAGCTCCTCTTTCCCGTATAAAACACCAGTCCCGGAAGGCCCCATCATCTTATGCCCTGAAAAAGCAAGGAAATCAACATCAAGCTTCCTGACATCGGTTTCATGGTGGGGAACAAACTGAGCGCCATCAACCATAAACAAAGCTCCAGCATCGTGAGTGCGCTTCGATATTTCCCGTATGGGAACGGTAACCCCATCAAGGTTTGAAGTGCCAACCATTGAAACAAGCCTTACCGGAGCTGATTCGGCCAAAAGCTCATCAAACTTTTCAAGCGAAAAAGTGCCATCATCATTTGAAGGCACAGTAACCTGCACAACCCCCTTATTTCTCGCGAGCAGCTGCACAGGAACAAGATTTGAATTATGCTCCTTGTCTGTTGTCATGATAGCCTGCCCAGCCTTAACCGGAAGTGAATGGTAGACCAGGTTCAAGGCTTCAGTGGTGTTCTTGGTGAATATAACCTCCCCGGACTTTTTTGCACCTATGAATTTCTGAACCAAAGCGCGAGAGCGCTCGACCTCCTCTGTAGTTTTCTGCGAGATAAAGTGATAACTCCTTCCGGCACAGCCTGGAAACTCATGATAATATTCAACAACCTTTTCAACCACCTGTTCCGGCCTGAGGCTCATGCAGGCATTGTCAAAATAAACAAGGGGATTACCATTCCGTTTCTGCAAAAGAACCGGAAAATCCTTCCTGTCAAGCTTCACAGCTCAAGCCTCCGTCCTCGCTTTCATTAACGGCTTGCGCAGGCAAGTTAAACTTATCCAAACCCCTTTCCCTGATCTCCTCATCGATAATCCTAGTAAAGTCATTAAAAGGCCTTGGACCAACAAGAGAGCGGTTATTGATAAAAAAAGTAGGTGTCCCGTAGATTCCGGCTTTAATGCCTGCCTCAAAATCAGCAAAGACCTCTGAAGCGTGCTGGCCTGAATCCAAGCACATCGTGAATTGAGAAAGGTTCATTCCAAGATCAGAAGCGATGCCCAGGAGAGTCTGGTTGTGCCCAGTCATGTTCTGCTTATCAAAGAGGATATGATGGTATTCCCAAAACATGCCCTGATCGGCTGCGCATCTGGCTGCCTGAGAACTGATGCTGGAATTAGCATGCTTTGCTTCAAGCGGAAAATCGCGGTAAACAAACCTTATCGCGCCTTTATACCGCTGAAGCAACTCACTGACAACTGGCTCAACCCGCTTGGTATAAGGGCAGCGATAGCACCCAAATTCAATTATCAGAACAGGAGCCTCTTTTGGGCCGAGGGCGGGAGAATTGCCTTCATCAGGCATGACCGCAGGGCCTGAATAATTACCAATAAAAGTTGAAAATTTCGAATTGCCAAGAGGGTCAAAAATGCAGAATCCCTCGCCATTTGATTTGCCATTGCAGTTTCCATACTGCACATAATTGAACAATGAGATAGCTGAAAACACAATGCTCCATATCATGACTGCAGTGAAAATCCATGAAATAATCTCAAAACGCCTGTAAACAAAGCCAGCTAAAGTTGGACTTCTGCGCATCAAGCTGCCAGTAATCTGGCTTTTCAGCCTGGAGTCAAGGCCTGAAGTGCACTTTCGAAATGTGACTCGTCGAAAAACACAGTCAACTGCTTCTTTTGCTATAATCCTGTACCGGGCGCTGAAAATGCCGAGAATTCCAAAAATGACAAGCGCAAGCAAACAAATCATTGCGGGATGCTGCTTCGAACCTTAGCTTTTAAATATTTGGCTTTCGCTTGTGAAATTGGAAAGGTATTTATTAAGCTGAACGGATCAAAAAAGGATGAAACGAGGAAGGCCAGCAGGCAGCCCGGTAAGGAAGAATGTGGTTGAACTCCTGGCTGTCATTGGAGAACTCCACGGCTACGACATTTGCAAACATTACGAAAAAATATTTCCCACAGTGAGCAAAAGGGCAATTTATTATGCGCTACAAAAAGGAACAAAACAGGGCTTTTTCAAGGTTTCAAAGGTTGAAAGCATTACAGGAGTCTACAGTTGGGGGCCGAATGCGCAGAGAACATATTTCTGCCTTGGCGAACTTGCAAAACCAACAGGAGATACGAAAGTAAAGAAGTATGCAGAACAGCTGCCTAAAAAATCCCAAGATTCGGGAGACCGGTGACATCTTCCAGAATGTAATGCGGCCTTGCTTCCTCAAGATGACTCCTAGACCGGTAGCCTGAAAGAACGGCAGCAGTCAAAATGCCTGCCTTTCTTCCAGCAGCGATGTCATGCTCAGTATCACCAACAATCAGGGTTTCATCTGTATTAAAGCCAACTTCATCCAGCACCTGGCCTATCCCAAGAACCTTGTCCTGCACATCACCAAATAATTTTTCAAAGAAATCTTCATAGCTTTCGTTGAAAAACCTTTTTGCTTCCTCCTCCAGGAATAGCTTATTATGACTGCTAAGGACAATCATGCGCTTACCACGGGATTTTAGCGCCGCTAAAGTGGATTTGACACCTGGCAAAAGGGCCGGAAAGCCTGCATTCCTGAAATGCCGCGCAAAGACTGCATCAACATCTTTCTTTGAAGCCTTGATTCCAAACATCCTCGCATGGGCCATGTATGGCAGCGTGTAAGATTCCCTGAACTCATCAAGACTTATCCTATCAACGCCGTAATGATCAAACATCTTCATCACAGCCCCATAAACCTGCTGCAAATCGTTGCTTAATGTTCCAGACCAGTCAAAAACAAGGTTGTTTATCATCGTTTCGCCCTTATCAAAACAAGAATTTTCCTCAGGAAGCCAAGGAAGGCAAACATTTCCCTCTGCGTCATGAAAGACTTGTTAACCAGCCTCCGCATCACAAGGCTCTGCGTCCCCTTCCTGCTATCCAAGGCGTAATCCATCTCTCCAAGGATTTCATTCACCATTGAAAGCGCAACAAGCTTTTCCCTCCTGCCGGCAGGCGCTATCCGGCTTCCAACCTTTTCTGAATTTGAAGACTTGAATAGCTCATAAAGGATTATGGCAACGGCATGTGAAAGGTTCAGGACAGGGTATCTTACAGATGAGGGAATGGTAACAAGGATGTCACATTTAGAAATCTCCTTAGTCAACAAGCCAGTGCCCTCCCGGCCAAAAACAAGGGCGACATTTGGCCTCTTAAACCGCTCCAACATGGAAGATAGGTTTTCAGGGCTGATTGGAGAGCGAATAACATTATAGTCCGTGCCAAGCCTGGAAGTAGTGCCAACAATGCAATCATACCTTTCCAGGGAGCTAAAACCACTCACTACCATGGCAGACTTGAGAATAGCCCTTGCGTGCATTGCCCTCCCATAAGCTTCGCCATCAAGGTAATTGCATTTCGGATTTACAATGACAAGGCTTGAAAGGCCAAAGTTCTTCATGACCCTGGCAACAGAACCAATGTTCCCAGGAGTTTCAGGCTCAACAAGCACAACAGACAGCATGCCAGAAGGAGAAGAGACGACTTATTTAAACCTTAAGGCTAAAACACACCCAAAAGCGGTGCCAAAATCGCCTTAAATATTGGACTAAGCAGGAACAAGATAACAACAAGGATGAACAAGCTTACCTGGATAAAAAGCCTGCCAGCATTCTTCTCGCCTCTCACGCTTGACAGCACAAGGTGGAGCATTTTCCCGCCATCAAGGGGACCGGCAGGAATCATGTTGGCCAACCCAATGCCGATGCTCAGCCCAAAGGTCAGATTAATCAAACCAACAAGCCATGCAAAGACATTGAACATGAAACTGCCCTCATTCCTATAGTGGTTAACCGGGTAAATCCCAAAATAGCCCCTTCCGCCGAAATCCGGCCTGGAGCCTGCAACAACAGGGAAGTCCCTGTTGCCATCATTAAAAACAACAGTTTGGTTGGGCGCTGTTGACTTGAGGATTGCAAGGACATCGTTCGTTGAATTAACCAGCTTGCCGTCAATGGAATTAATGATAGTGCCATTTGACAATCCGGCCATGCTAGCCGGAGCGCCAGGCTCAACAGATATGAGCGAAACCCCATTTGGGGGGAAAAATGAGGAGCCCAAAGGAACAAGGGCAAGCACCCATACGATTGCCAAAAGAACCGCAAGCAGGATATTTGAAAAGCTTCCTGCAGCGAAAACAGAATACTGGGCCGCAAAGCCCTTTTTCCTGAGCTGAACCTCATCGGGCTCAACAAAAGCAGCAAAAATCGGGCCAAAAAGGGCGGGACCGGAACTCTTAACCTTAACACCATGTGCAGCCGAAACCACGCCATGAGAAAATTCATGGACAACGGCAATCACAAAAATCGCTATAATCCCCTCAATAAAGGGGATTGAAAACTCCTTTGGCGTGCCAGGAACGTGGACCCCGGGTATTATCGGAGCAATCTGGGCAGGACCGCCGGGGGATTTGAGCATTGAAAAAACTGAAAATCCAAGCAACGCGACAATCATAACCATGCCCAGAAAGCCAAAACCAATGCCAATGTACCCAAGAAACCTCACAAGCCTCCCATGCCGCTTTGCGATGCGCTCCATCAAGCCAATGCCAAGCTTCGTGCGGCAAATGCCAATTACCTTGGCCTGGAACTCAAACTTTTTCCGGTTAAGAAATACAAGCAATGCCACCAAAAGGTAAAAGCCTATGACTAACTTGTTCGACACAAAAAATTCAACAAAACCGGGAAGTACCATCACGACCAAAATGAAAAACTATTTTAAAAACTTAACTGAAGAAAGCTTATCCGCGCTTCCTGAGTGGCCTTAAAACAGAGCTCTTGCAGAAGCGGCACTTTACCTTGCCCTGGGCGACCTTGAGGCTTGGAGTTCTAATCTTATGCTTGCATTTCCTGCAAACAAAGACATTCCTGAAAGTCCTTGCCTCGGCCTCTGCAATCTTTGCCATAAAAAAACGGAAAGGCAGGGACTTTAAAAAGCTATCGCAAAGGGGCAAAGATGAGTTGCCCACCGACAATGTCTTGCCCACTTGCCCACCAAAGTTTTATATACTCAGGTCAATGATATTTTAGCCATGGTAGCAATTAATGCCTTTACTATAGCTGCAATAGTTGCAGCCTTAATAGCACTTTTCGCGATTTTCATTTACAACGGCCTTGTTTCACTAAGGAACCAGGTAAGGAATTCCTTTGCACAGATTGATGTACAGCTAAAGAGGAGAAATGACCTCATCCCCAACCTGGTTGAAACAGTAAAAGGCTACATGAAGCACGAAAAAACAGTCCTTGAGAATATAACAAAAGCAAGGTCAGCCATACTTGAGGCCAAAACAATGGGTGAAAAGTCAAAGGCATCCAATATGCTCTCACAGACTTTCCTGCAGCTACAGGAAGAGAATACAGGAACAGAAAGCAAAATAGCTTATGCAAGGCAGTACTACAACGACATAGTTGACGCATTAAACACAAAAATCGAAACATTCCCAAACAACACCTTCTCCAAGTTGTTTAACTTCAACAGGGAAGAACAATTTGCGGCCACTGAAAACGAAAGGAAAGCAATAAAGGTTGAATTCTAAGCAAAATGAGATTGATGTTTGAAGAAGTGAGAAGCAACAAAATCAAATCGCTTCTATTGCTCTCCCTGTTTGTAATAATCATAGCAGGCTTAGGGGCTGCAATCGGCCTTGTTTACAACAGCTTGTACATGGGCGTTGGCCTTGCAGCTGTTTTTGCACTGGCATACTCGCTTCTTGGCTTCTTTTCAGGAGACCAATTAATACTGGGCGTTTCAGGAGCAAGGCCTGTTACCAAAAAAGAGAACCCTTACCTTTACAACACAATAGAGGGGCTTTCGATAGCCGCAGGAATACCAACGCCAAAGGCATACATCATTGACGATTCCGCATTGAACGCCTTCGCAACAGGAAGAAACCCGAAGCATGCTTCAATAACAGTCACATCAGGGCTCTTGCAAAAGATGAACCGACAAGAGCTTGAAGGCGTAATTGCCCATGAAATGAGCCATGTCAAGAACTATGACATCCGCCTCATGATGCTGGCAGTTATGCTGATTGGCGTTACAATACTGTTAAGCGACTTCCTGCTCAGGAGTTTCCTATGGGGAGGAAAGCACAGGAGTAAGGAAAACAAGGGAGGACAGCTGCAACTGATCCTGATTGCAATAGGCATAGCCCTGGCCGTTCTCGCCCCAATCATTGGAAAGCTCATACAGCTTGCAATTAGCAGAAAACGGGAGTTTGGCGCTGATGCAAACGCTGCTATCCTGACAAGATACCCTCCAGGACTGGCAAGCGCGCTAAAAAAATTAGCCAAAGATCCAGACCCGTTAGTGGACAAGGCTAACAAGGCAACAGCCCACTTATTCATTTCCACGCCCTTCAGGAAGGAAAGCGGATTCCTAACAAACATTTTCTCAACTCACCCTCCAATTGAAGAACGAATTAAAAGATTGGAAGAGATGTAACCAAAGAATCAGAACTACTCCTCTTCCTTCCCTTCGCCCTTTATCTGCTTCATAATCTTATCCTCCATTACCTTCCAGTAAAGGACAGAAACTCCTGAAACACAAGCTGACTGAATGTCCTCAGGAATCGCGAGGTCAAAGGTCTCGTAGGTTTCAGCATCCATCACATTTGCAGATGAGCCATGCACTGACAAGACCTGGGCGGTCCTCTTTTCAATCACAGGCACTTCAACGTTATCGTGGGCTGGCATTACCAGAATTCTCCTCTTATTGTCAATAACGCCCATTGCTTCAATGCGCATCTTTGCATGCCCATGCTTCCCAGGCCTGGAAATGTCAATGTTGACAATCTTGCATGCGGCGCCTTCAACAATCACATAGCTGCCAACCTTAAGCTCGTTGCCGCCAACACTTCGGGTAACCATAAACTGCACACCTCATGACCCTTTTCACAAAAGGTTCAATCCAAAAACCTCATGACCCTTTTCACAAAAAAAGGTTAATCAAAAAACGGAATAATTCATATATAAAGTTTATTCTTCCACACTTGCAGCCCTTATTAAATATCCAAATTGATTAGGTAAAGCGCAGCAATCTGCGCCACCCATTGCGTTGCCTAAGCCTTCTGCTACCCCTCAAGAAATCATTCAGCTCGCCCTCAATTGAATTGCTGTCCTCAAAAATCCTTTCCAGTTTCCTAAACTCGGAGCCGTGGTGCGTTGTCCTGCCATTGCCTGTTTTGAACTTTACCTTCTTGTGAAGCAGCTCATGATACATCAAGTAATCAATTAGCCTTGATGGGGCATCAGAAAAAAGGCTGCTGACAGTTATAGTGTTTGTGTGGTACTCGTAACTGGCAAGCTTGCGAAATGAGCCCTGCCCCCACTTCAGGTTCGGCCTTTCCATAAGATTCAGAAAATAAGCTTCATTAACACGGTTAAAGGCTGACGTGAGCTTTTCATCAGCCTCCCTGACAACTGCAACCTCTGAAATTCCTTTAATGAAATCATCATAAAGTTGCATGTTCAAAGTGGAAAGGTTGCCCACAGGTTTTTCCTTCCTTAAAATTTTCAAAAGAAGATGCTGAAGAAGGCCGATGACAATTTCGTCGCTAACACCTGCCCAGCTTGAGCTAAGGCTGAACCACAAGTTAGTTCCGATCCTGCGAACAGTTGCGTTGTACGGCTTAAACCTGGCAGAGTAAACCAAAGATGATGCATACCTGAATTCAACTCCAGAAAAAAGCCTGGAAAATGACTCCTCAACAATA
>CAYUOQ010000029.1:0-338 GCA_964446445.1 uncultured Methanosarcinales archaeon | reverse complement strand
ACTGCATCTCATATCTCAGGATGGCAGCAATGCCTCCAAACTCCTTAAGCTGCACGCCTTCCCTGGTCTCAACCGAGATTATTGAAACATTTGACCCCATTTTCTTTGCCTCATCCTCAAACTCCTCAATTTTGCCATCAGGAAGGCTTTCAGAAAGCAAAATAACATCAGCAGCGCCCAGCCTGATTGCGTTAAGGACATGCTGCTCGCCATAAGTGACAAGGCCTGGCTTTTTTACAAGGTAGCCAAAAAACTTATTGACCAAATTTTTCTCTTCAGCAACCTCCTGGTCCGCGAGAACGTCTGAGCTCTTGTCAACAAGGTCGTGAACGCCAAAC
>CAYUOQ010000028.1:0-9234 GCA_964446445.1 uncultured Methanosarcinales archaeon | reverse complement strand
CCCATCTCAAAGTTTGAAGCTGCCACTTGCAAGTCCCTCTCGCCCTTCTGCAGGAACAGAACACTAAGCGACGCCACAGTTGGGTGTTTTTCGACAATCTCACCCCTCCTCTTATGCTGCTCAACAAAACCCCTCACCATAAATTCGTCCCTTACCATAAAGCATCTCTCACCATCTGGTAATACAATTCAGTGCCGTAAAGCAACACATGGCTTTTCAGCGACTCCTTCCCAACATTAACCTGCTCCTTGCTCCTCAACATAGTCACATAATCGCCTTGTGCCATCACCCTTCAAATTGGAGAACTTACTACATATACGTTTACAATAAATAACCCCTCTTATCGTGTAAATAGCGAATATTCTGATTTTCGTTTGGAATTTAACCCTACGGATGAAATTATTATTGGAAATCCAAATTTTGATAAGAATTCTCTAAAAGATGGTGAAACTGCTACCATAACGTTACCTATTATTAGTTTATCTGTCGGAAATTTTCATATAATAGAGGGCGACCTCAATTATAAAGATAGCGGAGTTGATAAGACAATTCCTTTTACAATACAATCTTCTACAAAATAATTAGGGGGACGAAAAGCAGATGACTCTCAAATTAAAAGAGCAAGGCTGGTTATTCAATCCGAAAACTGATTTTGGTATTGCTAAGACGCTGCATATAGTTATTGACAAAGAAAAAGATGTCAAATATAAATATGGAAAAATACGTATAGAATCAGCAAGATATACACAATTACAGTGCGTTGAAGGTTATGACTGTTCTAATGAAGGCAATAACATCATAAACATTTCTACAGATATAGCTGATAATGTTGAAATCCCCTTTATTCTTACTGTTAACAAGGCAGACTCTCTCACAACTAGCACATCTTTTGAACCTATCATGGAGTTACTTTACAGCAAAGATGCTAAAACCAATTGGGGAATACTGACAAGTTCTACTTTTAAAGTCTCTTCCGGGTAGACATTAAGGATTAAATTCTGATAGTTTTCTTTGTAACTTTTTTCCAGTTTCAGACATAAAGTAAATTTTGCTATAAGGGTCTCTTGGATTTAAACACTTGACAAGCTTCTTTTGCTCAAAGTCGCCTATGTGACGACTCATTTCTCTTAAACTGAGAGGTTTTTGCAGTTCTTTGTTAATCTCTTTTCTTAAGGAATTTGGCATAAATTGGGTTTTAAGCTTTGCAAATACCAACTTTCGTTGTCTTCCTCTTAGCAACCACACTAAATCCTTGTCAATAGCAGGCATAGACAACAAGTAGACAAAACAGATTAAATGCCAGATTGACAACAGATAGACAAAAGATTTATATATCAAATGTTGGCAAGGTAACCAAATGGAAACAGTCCAAGACTACTTAAACAAAGGTTGGGTGGTACAGTCAGAAGGTAAGGAATATATCACATTGAATAAGCCAAAAAAACTAAATATCGGTTGGCTGATAACTTTAGCAGTATTCACAGGTGGCTTGGGTGCCTTGATTTACATTATATACTATGGATTCACAAAATCAGGGAATACTGTCACGATTAAAAGGGCGAGTAAAAAGCAAACTGGTGCGTAAAATGGTAAACTGGAAATCTAAAAAGATGATAGCTTTGTATATTTTCAGCATTCTGCTTTTAATAGGAACACTACAAAGTGGGCATGATAAAACCTCCAAACCTAACACACAAGAAAAGGTTGTAGAAAAAGAGAGCCTATCTCCTTCTCCTACAATAACTGTTGATGTTAAAAATGCTTTGGGAAAATGGAGTCAAGGATTGCCAACAGAATATCATTTAGAGCCAATTACAACATATTGCAGCAAAAGTCAAGATAAATCACCCTGTGCAACAGATTTAGATAAAGTCAATAAATCTGAAATTATCGAGGGCTATTCGCTTGTATTTACAAAGGGTTCAGACGACACCGGAAAGGGGCACATATTCATGTTTAGCACCGTAAGTGAAGCAGACAACTATTACCAAAAAAGAATAGGGCTAATTCAAGTAAAACGGGGATATAAAGAGATAAAAGGACAACAAAACTGCTTTGGTTGGGAAGAAGACCTCAACATAGTAACTGCTCAACACATATTGTGTGTGAAAAAGAACGCCGTCTATGAAGTTGGGCTTCAACGCATGTTCAGCGTAAGTAGTTCAGATATCAAGAAATATTCGGATGCGTTGGGTGCCACATTAACTTAACAGATGATGCCTCCTATTTAAGGGGCAAACTTTTCCAGTTTTTCCAGCAACCCAAAATAGTAGCTGACGGCTTTTCCATCTATTCTGATTCCGAAGCTATCAATAGTGCCTTTATCTTTGAGCAGTTTCAGAAACTCACGGTATTCTGCCGCAGTTATCGGGATAACCCTTAATATATCGCCGTAAAGTAGCTTGCCATTCTCAAAATTGAGTTTTTCCACAACTAAGGAAAACTGGAACTCATTTTCCATTGCCAACACCTGTATAGTTTTGTTTAAACTTATCAAATTCTGCCATTAGTTTAGGGTCTTTGGCTATCTCCAGCAATAGCTGGAACGCCTTGTCTGTTTCTTCTTTTAGGATACTGTTTACACCCATTGCTGCCTTGATTGATAGGGGATGCCCGCAGTTCTTGCAGAAATCAGCTATGGCTTCATTTTCTGTTTTGCAAATGGCGCAGCTTTGAGGCTTTGTTGGCATCTGGCGTTCTTCTGGCTTCTTTATGCCATGCATTTCCAGCACGGCATCATCTACATCCCTGCCTGAAGCATGCACGTAAGTGGCTACTTGGCCGCTACCTATGCGCCAGCCAAAGAATAAGTCCATTTGCGTTTCTTTCAAATAGCGGGCATTAATGGTTGCCCTGCTATGCCTGAAGTAGTGCGGGTTGCATCTTTTGTGTGCAAGTCCCGCTTTGGCAAACATTTCCTTAACCAATTTGCGAAAGCCAGCATAATGGAGGGGCGCTCCCTTAAAGCGAGGGTTATCTGACAGCCAAAGATAAGTGTTTGGGTCTTCCTGCCTGCTATGATTTTGGAGATAACTCATAAGGTAAGGAACCGAGGTTATGATGATAACTCTGCGTTCCCCTGTTTTTCCATTAAGGCGCACTTTCTTGAGTTGGCCATCGTGAATAATATCTTTAATACGCATGGTAAGCAATTCACCTGCCCTAGCTCCGGTTTCGTGCAGCAGGGCAAAAAGTGCCTTATCTCTGGCTGTTTGGCATGTTTGCAGCACTTTAAGCATTTCCTCATCTGTGATTATGTCACCCAAATTGAGGTTTCTGTCGCTCTCCTTTTTGGCTATTTTAAGCTCATCCACAAGAAGTGTATTCTTGCCTTTAAGCCATCTGAAAAAACGCTTGATAATACGCATGTAGTCCTTACGTGTTTCATAAGTCATGGGTTTACCAGTTATGTGGAATATTTTGCCAGTGTAGTAGTGCACAAGCTGGCGGTCTGTGGTGTAGCCCCTGTTAATCTTGGCAAGTAGCTCCAGTATGTCCTCCCTTGTTACGTCCTCAAAGTCCTTGCCGAACAGGGCAGCCAATTTGCGTAGCTGGGAGGCCAGTTTAGCTACCCGTAGGGCACTTGCCCCTTGGGCAAATAAATGGGTACAAAACGCCCTAATTTTGGCCTTATTTGCCTCTGAAAGGGCTGCCTTGGCCAGCCGTGCCTCTTCCAGCTCGTATATGTTCTTGCGCCCGTATATGTCTAGTATTTCTTCCATTTTGTTTACTGTAGAAAGAGCTGCTTATAAGATTAGTAATGCAATCCATTTCAGATTGCATTAACCTGACGCTTTTTAATCAAGGATTATAACGCCGCGGCAGGGATTTGAACCCCGAAGCCCTTGCGGGCATCAGTTAGCTTGAATGCAATTCAAGACTGACGCACTACCAGGTTATGCGACCGCGGCACAACCTTTTTGGAAAAAAGGTTGATCAAAAAGAATAACAGGGTAATTTATAAATCTGTTGACAACCTTAACCCAGACCTGCCCCTCCCATTTTCTTTATCATTTGCTGCATCTTCTTTGGGCTTGCTCCCTTGAACATCTTTACAACCTTCTTGCTTTGCTTGTATTGCTTTAGAAGGTCACGGACTTTGCCTGTTGTTATTCCTGCGCCCTTTGCTATCCTTTCCATCCTTTCTGAGTTGATGGTTTCAGGGTCCTCCAGCTCCTTTTTTGTCATGCTATCCATTGCAAATTTCCATAATTTGAGCTTTCCTTCCTGGACTTCAAGCATGTCCTTTGGAAGCTTCAGCTGGCCGAAGCCAGGAACCATTTCCATTACCTTTGCTATGGGGCCCATTTTCCTTATTGCCTGCATTTGGTCGTAAAGGTCAAGCAGAGTGAAGTCGCCCTTCAGGAATTTTTCGCTCATGTCCTTCGCTTCTTCCTCAGTAATTGCTTCTTTTGCCTTTTCAAGGAGCGTTTCTATGTCTCCCATTCCAAGCAGCCTGCCGACAAAGCCTTTGGGGTTGAACCTTTCAAGGTCTTCAAGCTTTTCTCCAATGCCCACAAACTTCACTGGCGCTCCAGATATTGTGCAGGCGCTTAACGCCCCTCCGCCCTTTGCTGTCCCTTCCAGTTTTGTTATTATGACCCCCGTTATCTTGCATGCCTCGTGGAATGCCGTTGCCTGCTTCTCAGCAGCCTGCCCGATATCCCCGCTCAGGACTAGAAAGTTCTCTTTTGGCTTTACTGCCTCTGCAACTTCCTTTAGTTCGCCTATTAGTTCTTTTGAGAGCGCATCCCTGCCTGCCGTGTCTACTATGACCAGGTCAAACTTCTTTAGTTCCGCCTCGAAGCTTTTGTAGATTTTAAGCGGATTTTTTTCTGACTTGTTTCCAAAAACAGGGATTCCAATCTGCTTTCCAAGCTGCTGTAACTGTTCAAAGGCTGCTGGCCTGTAAACGTCAAGCTGGACTAGTGCAACCTTCAAGCTGCGCTTTGCGAAGTATTTTGCAAGCTTGCCCGCCGTTGTTGTCTTTCCTGAGCCGAAAAGGCCTGAAAGTATTATCACTGTTGGCTTTGCGGATGTGTCAACATGGCTTTCCTCGCCCCCAAGGAACTTTACAAGCTCCTCGTAAACCACCTTTACGAGGTATTCCTTCTTTGTCAGCCCCCCGGGTATTTCATCCTTGAGTACCCTTTCCCTTATGCGCTGGCTTAGGTCGAAGACAAGCTTCACGTTGACATCTGCCTGTAGGAGTGCCCTTTGGAGTTCCTTGACGAGTTCGTTGACTGCTGCATCGTCAACAAACAGCCCGCTGGCTACCTTTTGCAGCGCATTCCTTAGCGATTCCCCAAGTTTGTCAAGCACCATTGGAAATGGCTAACCTCCTTATTTTAAAAACCTTTAGAAATATCAGGCTTTGCTCTTGCGTGCCTCGCTTTCCAGTTTTTCCAAGGCTTCCTCTGTTGCCAGCAAAAGGTCTTTGTGCGCTGTTGTCGTTGCATATAACTTCGCTTTATCTTTAAGCAATGCGTGCACTTCGTATTTTTCTGAATGAGGCTGCTTGTGCACTGTCTTTAGATTTAGGGCAAGCTGCTCGAAATTGGCGCATATTTCTTTGAACCGCTTGAGCCTTTTCCTGATTATGTTTTGCAAATCACTCATTGCCGATGCTTCAATGCCTTCAAATCCAATCAGGTCAACTTCTCCTCCTGGGGAAAAAGGTCCATAAGCCATGTGGCAGATTTTTACCTGATTGTTTAAAAAAGTTCCGGTGCAAATTTTTTTAAGCATCTGCGGAATTCCGGGTGTATGAAGGTCTTCATCGAGACTTACGGGTGCTCCGCAAACATCAATGATTCTGAAATAATGGCTGGATTGATTGGGAAAGCTGGCCACCAGGTTGTTGCTGCTCTTGAGGAAGCTGATGCTGTGATTGTTAACACCTGCACGGTCAAGGGCCCGACTGAAAGCAGGATCAGTGCCAGAATAAAGCAATTAAACGCCGGGAAAAAGAAATTAATCGTTGCAGGTTGCATGGCTGAAACCCAGCAGGAAATGCTTGGAAAGATAGCTCCTGACTCCTCTCTTGTTGGAACCCACAAATTGGATAAAATTATCGAGGCCCTGGAGGGGAAATTTTCTGTCTCCATTGGCCCTGGCAGGCTTGACAAGGCATTGCTGCCGAGGGTAAGCGTCAATCCTGTTGTTGGCATCGTTCAGATTAACGATGGATGCATGGGCAGCTGCACGTTTTGCATTACAAAGGCGGCAAGGGGAACAACCTTTTCATACCCTATGGGCAGCATCAGGAATGCTGTTGAAGAGTTGGTGCAAAAGGGCGTAAGGGAGATTTGGCTTACAAGCCAGGATAGCGGAACCTACGGGTTGGACAGACGCACATCACTGCCTGGATTGTTGCAAAAATTATGCGAAATTGACGGTGATTTTAAGATTCGCGTTGGGATGATGAACCCAACACTGGCAAACCATTTGCTGAAGCCGCTGATCGGCTCATTCAACCATGACAAGGTATTCAAGTTCCTTCACATCCCTCTCCAGTCAGGCAGCGACAAAGTGTTGGCTGCAATGAAGAGGGGGTATTCAGTGGAAACATTCAAGACTATTGTCAGGGAATTCAGGAGTGCAATACCAAAAATAACCATAGCAACGGACATCATCTGTGGTTTTCCATGCGAAACGGAAAAAGACTTTGAAGCCACTCTGGCTGTCCTCCGGGAAATAAAGAATGATGTTATAAACAGCTCGAGGTTTCGGCCAAGGCCAGGCCCTGATGCTGCCAAGCTGGAAAGGCTTCCTGACTCAGTCATAATGTCCCGGAGCAAAAAGCTTCATGTCTTGTCAAGGCAAATTACACTTCAAAAAAATCTGGAGTTTATTGGGTGGGAGGGGCATGTTTTTGTTGACGAGCTTGGGAAGAAAGCTGGCACGTTTATAGGTAGAAATTTTGCTTACAAGCCAATCGTGGTTTCAGGAAAAGGCCTGCTTGGCAGGGATGTTAAAGTTAAAATTGAGGGGGCAGAACATTCAAATTGTATCGGAAATAACGTATGAGCTTATCATATTCTGTATTACTAAACGAAACTTTTAAATATACAACTTGCGTTAAAGCATTTATTGTTTTAAGGGGTGTTTGATGAAAGAAAGGGTAACGCTAACTCTCGATGCCAACATACTATCAGAGGTTGATAGGAGGGTTGATGGTCATAGGATTAAGAACAGAAGCCATGCGATTGAGCTTCTCCTGATGCACTCTTTGGGCAACTCGGATATGCCAAAGGTTGCAATCATACTTGCAGGGGGGGTAGGAACAAGGCTCCAGCCCATAACCTACGAAATTCCAAAGCCCCTTGTGCTGGTTCATGACAGGACACTGCTTGAGCACCAGTTTGACCTGTTCAAAAAGCATGGTGTAAAGAGCATCGTGATCTCGATAGGCTACAAGGGAGAAAAGATTCGCCATGCTATCGGGGATGGCAAGAGGTTTGGCGTGAATGTGAGTTACGTTGAGGAAACGAAAGCGCTTGGCACTGCTGGCCCGCTAAAGTTGGCAAAGCCTTACATTACCGGAACATTTGTTGCTGAGAACTCTGATGAGTTGAAAGAGATTGACCTTCATGACATGTATCTTTTCCACAAGGAAAACAAGGCATTAGTCACCATTGCCTTGACAACAGTTGACAATCCAAGCGCTTACGGAGTGGCAAGGATGCAGGGCAACAGGATACTTGAGTTTGTTGAAAAGCCAAAAAGGGAGGATGCCCCTTCTAATCTAATTAACTCTGGTCTTTACATGATGGAGCCCGAAGTGCTTGATTACATTGGCGATGGCTACTCTATGCTTGAGAAGGATGTGTTCCCAAAGCTTGCACAGGAAGGAAAGCTTTTCGGCTACCCATTTTCAGGCCAGTGGTACAACACAGGGACCCTTGAGCTCTATGAGAAAGCAATCAAGGAATGGAGAGACATTGCCTAGTGGCTCTGCAAGTGATTCCCATGGACACAAGTTTTTTTCACGCGTACGACATTAGAGGGCTGATTGGCTCCGAGCTCAATGCAGAGTCTGTTGAGAGGATAGGAAAATCCTTCGGCACACTGGTGAAAGGTAAAAAAGTTGTTGTAGGCCGTGACATTAGGTACTCCTCAAACCAGATTGCGCCAGCATTTATTCGGGGGTTGTTGTCTACTGGATGCAATGTTACGGATATTGGGGAATGTCCCAGCCCTGTCCTTTTCTATAATGCGTTTCATAGGAAAGAGTTTGGGGCAATGATAACTGCAAGCCATAACCCTGCAGAGTACACCGGCTTCAAGTTCGTTGAGCCAAACGGCCTTTCATTTCTGGACCAACATGAAGATATGAAGACGATTTACAGGAGCGGCACATTTATTTCAGGGGCTGGCAAGCTTGAAAAGGCTGATGGGTACACCCCTTACAGGGATTTTCTGAAGGGCATTATCAAGCTTAACCCCAAGAAAAAAATAACAATTGCAGTTGAATGCCTTTACGCTTCCGGCGCTGTTCTTGTTCCAAGGCTTTTTGAGGAGCTTGGTCTCAAGGTAATTCCATCCCATTGCATTCCAAAGCCCGACTTCAACAAGGAAAGGCCTGAGCCTAAAGGGGATAATTTGAAAGAGCTCAGCAGGCTGATTGTGCAGCACAAGGCTGATTTGGGCCTTGGCCTGGACGGCGATTGCGACCGCTCCGTCTTGCTTGACGACAAGGGAAGGGAGATGAATGGCAGCATAAGCTCAGCAATCTTCATCAAGAAAATCCTTCCAAAGTCGAAAGGGAGCAGGAACGTTGTCATTACTGTTGATTGCAACAGCGAGTTGAAGCAGCTTGCTGAATCCTTTGGGGGAAAGCTCATTTGGAGCGATGTGGGCCACAGCTTCATTGGAAAGGCTGTTAACGATAACAAGGCAGTCTACGGTGGAGAGATGAGCAGTCACATGTGGTTTGAGCACCATCCTTTCAGCGATGGCTTTCTTTGTGCTTTGAAGATGGCTGAAATCTTGAGCAATGGGAATGAACCTTTGTCAAAGATGGTTGATGAAGTGAAGTTTGCTCCGATGGTCAAGGAATACGTCAACTGCGGCACTCATGAGAGGAAGGAAAATGTGATTGCCGAGCTTGTGGCTGATTCAAAAAGAAAGCACCCTGATGGGACTCAAACAAGGGACGGATTCAAGTTTTTCCTTAATGACATTGAATGGGTCATGCTCAGGAAAAGCAACAACCTTCCTGAAGTGTGCATC
>CAYUOQ010000027.1:557-9246 GCA_964446445.1 uncultured Methanosarcinales archaeon | reverse complement strand
GACAGGCAAATTGCAAGGATAATAAATTCTCATGCGAATGAAATAAGAAAACTTAGGAAAAGCTACGGCATTGTTCCTTTTGTAAAGCAGATAGACACACTGGCTGCTGAATACCCCGCAAGGACAAACTACCTCTACTTAACATACAATGGAAAAGAGGATGACATCACATTTGAAAGCGACAAGAGAAAGATCGTGGTTCTTGGAAGCGGCGTGTACAGGATAGGAAGCTCTGTTGAGTTTGACTGGAGCTGCGTAAACGCTGTTTTCACACAAAAACAGCTGGGCTACGAGGCTGTAATGATAAACTACAACCCGGAAACTGTAAGCACTGATTATGACATGTGCGACAAGCTTTACTTTGATGAGATCAGTTCAGAAACGGTAGCTGACATATATGATAAAGAAGAACCTGAAGGCGTGATAATATCAATGGGAGGGCAGATACCCAACAATATCGCAGTAAAGCTGGCAGAGCTAAGGGTGAAAATACTCGGAACAAGCACGGAAAGCATTGACAAGGCAGAGGACAGGCAAAAATTCTCAGAACTGCTTGACCAAATTGAAGTTGACCAGCCTGAATGGGAAGAGCTAACAAGCATAAAAGATGCAAAGAGCTTTGCCAGCAAGGTCGGCTTCCCAGTTCTTGTCAGGCCATCATATGTTTTAAGCGGGGCAGCAATGAGCATAGCATTCAATGATGGAGACCTGGAACAGTACCTTGCAAAGGCCTCAAAGGTCAGCCAGGAATATCCAGTTGTCATAAGCAAATTCGTAACGAATTCAAAGGAAGTTGAGATAGACGCCGTTGCATTCAATGGGAAAATAGTTCTTGAGGCAATAACAGAGCACGTTGAACATGCAGGGGTTCATTCCGGGGATGCAACAATGGTGTTTCCGCCCAAGAAGCTCAACGTTGAGACAACAAGGAGAATATCTGAAATAGCAGCAAAGATCGCCATGGCCTTGAACATAACAGGGCCATTCAATATGCAACTCCTTGCAAAGGAAAATGATGTAAAGGTAATAGAGTGCAACCTCAGGGCTTCAAGGAGCTTCCCATTTGTGTCAAAAGTCTCCGGAAGGAATTTTGCAGAAACAGCAACAAAAGCTGTTCTGGGAATGATGGATGGCAACGGGAAAATTGACGCTGCAAACGGAATAAGCCATATTGGAGTAAAGTCGCCACAATTCTCATTCACAAGGTTGAAAGGGGCAGACCCCTTGACAACGGTTGAGATGGCATCAACTGGAGAGGTTGCATGCCTTGGCAGCAGCACCTATGATGCTTTCCTTAAGGCCATCATGGCTGCAGGCTTCAAGCTGCCAAGGAAAAACATACTGTTAAGCGTTGGAGGAGACCTGGCAAAGGAAAAATTCCTGCCGCAAGCAAAAGCGCTGAACGAAATGGGATACAGCCTTTTTGCAACTCACCACACTTCACAATTCCTTGAGAGGAATGGGGTTAAAGCGACAATGCTCCACAAGGTTTCTGAAGGCAAAAGCCCAAATATCCTGGAATACCTTGATGGAAGGAACGGAGAGAAGCTTGATTTAGTAATAAACATTCCAGAGGCTTTCACTGAAAAAGAACTGGGAGATGAATATGTCATCAGGAGAAAAGCTGCAGATTACGGAATACCGCTTATAACAAACCTGCAATTGGCAAGGCTTTTAGCAGAGGCTCTTTCAGCTAAAAAGATAGAAGAGCTTGAAATAAAAGCGTGGGATGAGTACAAATGAGAAGAAATATAAAATCTAAGCAGACGTAAGAAACAAGATGAAAAACATAAGCACAAAGATACTGAACGTGGAACTGAAAAACCCGACAATCCTGGCATCAGGCATAATGGGAGTATCAGGCGCTTCCTGCGTCTATGTTGCCAAGAATGGAGCAGGCGCCATTGTGCCAAAGTCAATCGGGCCCAGGGAAAGAGAAGGCCACAACAACCCAATACTTGTGGAGTTTAAAGGAGGTTTTCTCAATGCGGTTGGGCTGCCAAACGCCGGGATTGACAACAGCCTTGGAGAGATTGAGTTTGCAATGAAAAATGCAGGGGTGCCAGTCATACCAAGCATATTTGGGGGCACAAAAGAAGAATTTGGCATTGTGGCTGAAAAGATGGCAACGCTCAAGCCGCAAATGATTGAAGTAAACCTGTCATGCCCAAACACGGCCAGCGATTTCGGAGAGGCCTTTGCACTGAGCGCTGACACGGCAGCGGAAGTGATAAAAATAGTCAAGGACAGCACAAAAGTGCCAATCATAGCAAAATTAGCGCCAAACGTGCCAAGCATAAAGAGAATAGCGAGGGCTGTTGAAGAGGCCGGAGCTGATGCCATTTCGGCAATAAACACCATGCCTGGAATGGCCATTGACGTAAAAACCGCAAAACCAATCCTGCACAACAAGCAAGGCGGAGTGAGCGGGCCAGCGCTTAAGCCGATAGCGGTAAACTGCATCTATGACATCTACAGGACAGTAAAGATTCCAATCATAGGGATTGGCGGGGTAGCTACCGGGGAAGATGCAGTTGAAATGATAATGGCCGGAGCTGTTGCTGTTGGAATTGGAACTGCCGTCTACTACAGGGGAATTGATGTTTTCAAAAAAGTAAGCGATGAAGTCCTGAAGTTCATGGAAGAGAACGGGTATTCAACGATAAAGGAAATGGTTGGGAAGGCGCACGAATAAAATGACAACAGACAACGAGCAGGAAATGGTTCCCTGGGGCAGGCGTGTAAGGACTGTCGTATACGAAGTTGCAGTTTTTTTCAGAGACGCTGATACCTGCAAGGCACTGGAGGATGCACAGAGTTGGGCAAATGACAACAATGGCCGCATAGAGTCAGCCCATGGAATTCTAAAACAAAGATGCAAAGAACCATTTAATGGCCCTTCGTGGGGTCTGTTTACAGCCAACTATGAAGAAGACACAGGCCTGGACATTGAAGGCAGAATAGGAAGAAAGGGCAAACCTGTTCTTGTAGCAATTCAGGGAGGCGGAATAATGCTCAGCAGCCCGCAAAGGATGAAAGATGCCTATGAAAACAGAACATCAGAAGAAAGGCCATCAATAAGGCAGGATGAAATTACCCATGTCCTAGCAGGAAAGTTACCAAACGGGCAAGCCATTAAAGTTTACACGCTCGACCAGCTTGCAAAGGAGTACGTTGAAGAACTCCCGCAAACTTATGCCATAGCCGTGCCGTTAAGGGATATTGAAGGCACGCCAGCAATCTCAATACCTGTTGACAGGCTGCCAAAAAACAAAATGCTTATCATCACGGCAGGACACCCCGAAACAGCTAGAGAGTACGCCGCGGCATTGAAGAAGGTTGGCATTAAAAAATACAGCATCTTGCACGGCTTCGATGTTGGGCCCCTTCCAAAACAACCCAGTGGGTGCGTGCTCAGTATCGAGAATAACGAATATGCCCTCTTCAGCTTCAAAGGCCTTGACTTCAACCCTAGGCCATGCTTTGTGGGAGTGCGGTGGGCGGGCGATAAAAGCGCACCTCAGCAGGGAGCAAACCACCCGCTGGAACAGCTCATCGGCTTGGGCACTCCGGTCGGGCAGCAAGGCTTAGTAGTTGTTGATGGAAACAAGCTTACGCCAGAGGCTTACAGCTTACTCACAGGACAGATTAGAAGTTAGATACAAAAAGAAAAAAATGCAAAATGGAAAAACCACTCGAAAGGCCAAGCGTTGTTGAAGTTGCAAGGGCTATGGACGAGGCTGAAGGAATAAGAACAATATTCCTGAAATCAAACATACAGGCAAGGCCTGGCCAGTTTGTAATGCTTTGGATTCCAAAAATGGATGAAAAACCATTCGCAATCAGCTACTCAAATGGAAAGGAGATTGGAATAACTGTCGCTGCTATTGGGCCATTCTCAAACAAGTTGTCATCCATGAAGCCAGGGGAAAAAGTTGGCATACGAGGGCCTTACGGGACATCTTTCGCCCTTGAAGGGAAAAAAGTCGCAATGGTTGGAGGAGGCTATGGCTCAGCTTCACTCACCATGCTTGCAGAGGATGCAGTCAGGCAGGGCATCAAAGCCAAATTCATACTTGGAGCAAGAAGCAAGAACAGGCTGGTATATGCTGAAAGAATAAAGAAACTAATTGGCAGCAGTAACCTCATCATAACGACGGATGATGGAAGCGCAGGAATGAAGGGGTATGTCACAGATGCGCTAAAAGAACTGCTCCAGAAAGAAAAAATTGACAAAATCTTCGTATGCGGGCCCGACAAGATGATGAAGGCAGCAGCTGAGATTGGATTGAAAGCAGGCATCAAAGGCGAAATAAGCGGGGAGCGATGGTTCAAGTGCGGAGGGATGGGAATATGCGGCCACTGCTGCGTAGACCCAACAGGGATAAGGCTCTGCGTTGAAGGACCGGTCATTTCTTTTGAAACCGCTTCCAAGATAACCGAGCTTGGAGAATACCACAGGGTAAAGTCAAGCAGGAAGGAAAAACTGGGCGGGCACTAGGCAAACGCCGGCATCCTTATCGGGCCTCTAAGGCGGGGAAAACGACTCCTGCCTTTGGATGCGATCTTAATGAAACCCATTCCTTCAAGGTAAGTAATGTCACGATGGACTGCCTCATAAGGCCTACCGAGCATCTTGGCAAGCCGGTATATATTGCCTTCCCATTTCCGCAGGGCAAGCATGAGCTTGATTCTTTCCGGGCTGAAGGTGCTGGCAAAAGTTTCTGGAGTGAATACAATAGTTCTGACAGCACGCTTGGGCTTTATCTTGCCTGAAATGATACTTTCAATATATCTGTTCTCTTCATTCATATGTTTCTTCATGTCCTGCACAATTTCAATTTTTACCATCATAATCACCAAACATGATTTTTTTCTTTATGCTTTCTCCAACAGATATTACGAATTCCCCAGCCTCTGTAAAGCTCATCTCCCTGAATTCAACAAAATCGCTGCCGAACTTATGAATATGGACGCCTCTTCGCTTAGGTTCATGCGCATAATTATCAATCCTTGCTACCTCAAGCCATTTGTCTTCGTGAAACCAAAGATATTGCAAGGCAAAAATGAAAATGCCAAAGGAGTATTCATTTGCCTCCGCCCGATAAAGGCGCTTTATCAGCCGAGTATCTTCTGACAACCGCTTCTCCGTTCCAAAAATAAGTTTCACTCAAGTAACCTGCCATGACATATATGATGCATTAAGTCATATATAAGCTTTCTGCCATTGTAGACGCATGCGAGAGTTTGCTTAAATACCCTGTCGGGTCATGTCCAGTGTCCAGTGAAAGCTGCTATGACTGAAAGAAGGCGAAATTTGTTCTCTAATCTGAAAAGTTCCGGGTGGAACCAGAAGAAGCACTGGACATTTCCAGAAAGTCTTTTAGGCAACAAAAACGCTTTTAAATAACCAAGCGTGCCAATACGGTTTAATGCTACTCATAAAAAACTGCAAGGTCTGGATGGGAAACGAATTCTTAGAAAGGAATATTCTGGTGGGCTTTGATGGAAAGATCCAGAAAATTGACGTTCCATCCCTGCTTAATGAAGCAGATGAAGTACTTGATGCAAAAGGAAGGCATGCAATTCCAGGAGTGATTGATGCTCATGTTCACTGCCGGGAGCCGGGAATGACGAACAAGGAAGACTTCCTGACAGCGAGCATGGCGGCGGCAGCAGGAGGCGTTACAACGATGTTAGACATGCCCAACACAAAGCCGGCAACAACAACTACAAGCCTACTTGAGGAGAAAAGAAAGCTAGCAGCCTCAAAATGCATAGTCAATTACGGGTTTCACTTCGGAGCAACTTCTTCAAACATAAGCGAGATAAAAAAAGCAAGAAACATCGCTGCAGTGAAAGTTTACATGGGGTCGTCAACAGGAGACCTCCTTGTAAGCCAGGAAGATGCCCTTGACACAATATTTCAAAGCGGGAAAACAATTGCAGCACATGCAGAAAGCGAAGAAACGATAGCGGCAAATGCAAAACTATTCGGCGAAGCTGGCGTTACAGATGCTGCAGAGATGCACCTCAGGATCAGGAGCAATGAAGCGGCAGAAAGTGAAGTATTAAGGGCAATAACAATTGCGAAAAAGAACAAAACAAGGCTGCACATCTGCCACATGAGCACAAGGGAAGAAGCAGCAATCATCAGAAATGAGAAGAAAAAAAACCAGCTCATAAGCTGCGAGGCAACACCCCATCACCTCTTCCTAACTGTAGATGACACAAAAGAAATGGGAAACTACGCAAAAGTCAACCCTCCGCTAAGAACAAGAAGCGATGCTGCTGCATTATGGGAAGCCATAAATGAAGGCACAATAGACATTATTGCAACAGACCATGCGCCTCATTTAAGGGAGGAAAAAGAGAAAGATTACTGGGAAGCCCCTTCAGGAATGCCCGGCCTGCAAACAATGCTCCCGCTAATGCTTAATGCAATGAACGAAAACAGGATTCAAATGGGTACACTAATCCGGATTGTGGCTTCAAATCCTGCCAAGATATTCAAAATAAAATCCAAAGGATACCTCGCTGAAGGAATGGATGGAGACATAACAATTTTCGACATAAAGCAAGAGAAAACAATAAAAAACAATGACATGCTCTACAAATGCGGCTGGACGCCATTCAACGGGCAAAAAGTAAAGGGCACAGTTTCCACAACCATCGTAAATGGAAAAATCACCTACAACAATGGCTTGGTAAACGAACAAGCAAAGGGAAAGGAGGCTATCTTCAATGACAATTGAAACAGAAGTTGCAGAATTATTGCTAAAGGCAGGCGCAGTCATACTAAGGCCACAAAAGCCATTCAAGTTCGCATCAGGAATACTCAGCCCAATATACTGTGATAACAGGCTGCTCCTATCAAGGCCTGAAGACAGGAAAAAGCTGGCAGACTTCTACGTAAAAAAAATAAAAGAGGAAAAGCTGATGCCCCAAGTCATCGCAGGCATAGCAACAGCAAGCATACCCTGGGCAGCCCTTGTTGCCCAAAAGCTTGACAAGCCAATGATTTACATCAGGAAGGAAGCAAAAGACCATGGGCGGGAAAACCTGATTGAGGGAGGGCTTGAGAAGGGGCAGACAGTCCTTGTAATTGAGGATCTTGTAAGCACTGGGGGAACCTCACTGGCATCAGTTGCAGCTGCAAGGAAGGAAGGGGCGGTTGTTGACAAGTGCCTAGCGATATTCACATATGAAATGGAAGCTGCGATAAAAGGCTTCAGCGAAGCAAACTGCCATCTCTTAACGCTAAGCAGGTTCAGCATTCTAGTTGAAGTGGCAGCCAAGAAAGGCTACATAAAACCGGAAGAAATCGAAGTTCTAAAAGAATGGGGAAAGAACCCGGCCGAATGGGGAAAGAAGATGGGGTTTGAGGCCTGACATGCCATAGATAACTTTATATTCAGCCCTAAAAATAAAGCAAGTCAAATGAAGCTTAAAATTGGTGTAATGGGCTCAGGCCTCGAAAGAGGAGAGAACAATGTAAGCAAAAAAATCCTGCAGCTTGCGTATGATGTTGGAATGGAAATCGCCCGGCACAACTGCATCCTGGTAAATGGGGCTTGTGGCGGGATACCTTATGCTGCAAGCAAGGGGGCAAAGGAAGCTGACGGCTTTGTCCTAGGAGTGTCCCCGGCAGAAAACCTGCACGAGCATATCCACAAGTACAAGTTCCCAAACGACGTCTATGACCTGATAATCTACACAGGGTTTGGATTCAAAGGCAGAAACGTTGTCAATGTAACCAACTGCGACGCGGTAATTATCATAGGAGGGCATATGGGCACCCTCAATGAGTTTTCAATAGCCTATGACGAGGGAATGATTGTAGCGGCAATGAAGGGGTCAGGGGGAATAGCAGACTTCATGCAATCAATAATAAAAATAGCCAACAAGAAAACAGGTGCAAAAGTCCTCTACAGCAAGGACCCGCATGACCTCGTGAAGAAAGTAATAACAGAGATAATAAAGCGCGAGAAAAGCACAGGAAAGCTTCTCCAGCTAAGCAACTCCAAATGCAAATTCTGCTAGAATGACAAGCTACCTAGAACTGCTAAGGAAAACAGCCGAGGCAAGAAATAGTATTGTGTGCTTCGGCATCGATCCTATCTTGGAAAAAATACCTGTGAGTGGTAAAGACACCAAAAAAAAGATTGTCAATTTTTATTCTGAGATCCTTGAGGAAATCGAAAATGAAATAGGGGCTGTAAAACCAAACTACGCTTTCTTCAGCCAGTACGGCTGGGAAGGCCTCAGGGCCCTTGAAAAAATCATCTCAATCGCAAAGAAGAAAGGAATTCCCGTAATACTTGATGCCAAAAGGGGCGACATTGGAAAAAGCAGCGAGGCATACTCCAAAGAGGTGTTTGAGTTTTGGAAGGCGGACGCGACAACGGTCAGCCCATACATGGGAACAGATAGTGTTCTGCCTTTCATTACCAAATCAAAAGGCGCTTATGTCTTAGTACGGACGTCCAATCAAGGCGCTTCTGACCTGCAGCAACTGCAGCTGAAAAATAATAAAGAGGTATTTATGCAAATTGCAGCGAAGGTAACCGAATGGGGAGCCGGAGCTGTTGTGGGAGCAACCAACCTTCAGGAGCTTGAGAAAATTGCAAGATTCTTCGCTTCAGCAGGAAAGGAAACTCCTTTGCTGATACCGGGCGTTGGAGCACAG
>CAYUOQ010000027.1:0-547 GCA_964446445.1 uncultured Methanosarcinales archaeon | reverse complement strand
CTTCAGAAGTTGCAAGCATACTGAGAAAAACCGGAAAAGACATCAGGATTCACAGGATTAACAGCAGCAGCGGTATTAGCTATGCATACGAGAAAAGCGGGACAAAAGACTATGTTGGAGCTGCAGAAAAAGCAGTTACAGCCCTTAACAGGGAGATAGGGAGAATAGGCTAAGATTTCTTTTTTATGAGCTTGTCAAGCTTCTCATTTACTTCACCCAGAGATGCTTCAATCCTGTTTAAGCGCACATTTGCCCTTCTCGAATCGAGCCACCTGAGGAAAAAGGTAAGAATTGAAAGGCCAACAAGGCCTCCAATAAGGACATAAATGGAATTCACAAGCCAAGCCAGTGTGTTTATAACAGGAAAGCCTGAAACAGCAGTCTGGTTAATCAAGGCGCTGTCAAATGGGGTAATGAGGCTCATGCTTCTTGATAATAAAAGAATTTTTAAAAATTTAGTTATTTTTCAAAGTTTAATATCCGCGTTAGGCGTTAGGGCAAAGTCAACTAGCCCGTGTTTGACGGGCTAGAGCTGTTCTTCTGTTGA
>CAYUOQ010000026.1:0-9470 GCA_964446445.1 uncultured Methanosarcinales archaeon | reverse complement strand
CTTTTCTCAAGAAGCTAGAGAATTAAAGTTTACACAATTAACTTGACTTTGCCGGCGTTAGTATGATTTAAATACTGCCTGCTTTTCCCCTGAAACATGGGAGAATTAGACTTTAGGTTAGTTGGCTATTCAAATATTACAATATATGGTAGCAAAGTGAATCTTCGAATTTCAAAAGGCCCAATAGACTGCATTGCAATAACCGGCGATGGGAATAGGCCTTATTATGCTTTTGGTAGTGTGTTTGTGAATGGCTTTGCAGGAACCATTGCCCTCCCTGAAACCGGGCTCGAAAGGATCGTAATTGATGGACAACAAGTTACTGGGCAGGTTGCGTGGCCTGGAGAAATCAATGCCCATAACGTGATTGTAACAATTCATAGACCGCTTTCAGTCAGAGCAGAAAGCAGTTTTGGAGTTGTAAGCGCCAAGGGAATGACAAAGGGGGCAACACCCGAGGATCCTGATTTTTACCGTAAACTAGGCATACGTTCAGTAGGCGATCTGAGGATATCTGGACAGAATACTGTGACTTTCAAGTACAGGCCCTCGGGATAAAGCCTTGAGAACTTAATCTATCATAGACAAATAATGGACACTATGCTTCTTTCTCAGTTCCTGGTAAGCTGGCTGTGTTATGAACAATGCAAAAATTCCAATGACATTTGCTTTTGCCTGGTTGCAAATGCTCATAAGCGCATCAAAGGTTGTGCCAGCGCGAATCACATCATCCACAACCAGGACGCTCTCATTCCTTTTAAGAAGCGACTTGGGCAGAAAAAAAGGCGCGGCAGAAGGCTTGGTAGGAACTGCCTTAGATACGTAATGGTCTGAAAATGCAATTTCCTGGGTGCGCTTTGCATAAATGCACCTCACCCCCAAAAGGTTTGCAATTGCAAACGCCAAAGGAATACCGTCAACAGCTGCAGTCAGCACAACATCAACAGCTGAAAAGTTCCTTGCGGCATTGAAAGAGATGACATTAAGCAAAAAAGGCTGTGAAAGCATGTCAGCTGTGACAATGAACTTTGAAGGGCTTTTTGCAGAATCAAGAAGTTTTGCAACATTATTCTTGGCAAAATAGGAAAGAATCTTGTCGGCCCTGTCAGATTTTGGCAGAACATTGCCATTGATGTAGCGGCTTAGGACGCCAATGGGAAGGCCAAGCTCCTTTGACAGCACGCGAAAGGTCTTTTGAACCTTCATTGCCCTAAGGCAGTCAATGGCCAATACTTTCAGCTTTGCCTCCTCAACAGCAGACAGTTGCTTTACCATGTTGCACAACCATGCACAAAACCTATATAAACGTTTGGCTGTTTGCACACTTTAAAGGTGAACAGAATTGGGAGTTGAACTTCATGCCGTGCTTGAGTTTTCTGACATAACCTTACCAGAAGCAAAAAGGCTTGAAGGCATCCTTGACTCATTGTTTATTGATACTGTTGAGGTGCGGTCTTAATGAATGCAGTTGTCGTAGGCGCATATTGGGGGGATGAAGGCAAGGGAAAGATAGTGGACTTGCTAGCTGCCGATTCTGATTGGGTAGTGAGATTCAATGGGGGAGACAACGCAGGGCATACTGTTGTTGCGAACGGAAAGGAAATCGTGCTGCATATCGTCCCTGCAGGAATCGTCCAGGGAAAAAGCGTTGCAATAGGCCCTGATGTGTTCTTCAACCCAAAAACATTCTTTGCAGACTATGAAGGCGTCCTAAAAGCCGGCTTCAAAATGAACGGAAGAATACTGATTGATGAACGAGCCCACGTAATAATGCCTTATCACATGGCGCTTGACATGGACCAGGCAAGCAGCGCGCTAGGAACAACAAAAAGGGGAATAGGGCCTGTTGCAAAAGACAAGGCGTCAAGGACTGAAGATGTAACAATCCATGACTTGCTGAGCAGCAGCTTCAAGGAGAGGGTAAAGGCTGCTGTTGCTGCAAAGGCAAATGAGCTAATCGCGGCGAGGGTAATTGAAAAGCAGGCCGATGCTGAAGGATATGCAGAGGCAGTATGCGCTGAATATGCAGATTATGCCGAAAAAATACGAAAGTATGTTGGCAGCGCCAGTTACGAACTGAATGATGCATTGGACGCTGGAAAGACGATGCTGCTTGAAGGCGCCCAGGCAACACTGCTTGATGTTGTCCACGGAACAAGGCCATATGTTACTTCATCAAACTGCACGGCAGGAGGAGCTGCTGCAAACCTCGGGATTGACTTGCGTAAATTCAAGATAATTGCAATAGTCAAGGCATACCCGACAAGGGTGGGGGAGGGCGCGTTCCCAACAGAACTTGGAAGCTACGAAGACGCCAAAAAGGAAAAGAAAGGGGAACAATTGACTGCGGCTGAAAAAAAGAAGGCTGTTGACGGAGATTACTCATTGCTTGGAAAATGGATAAGGCAGGATGGAAGGGAGTTCGGAGCGACAACAGGAAGGCCGAGAAGGACAGGACAGCCTGACTTTGTAGCCCTCAAATATTCAGCAATGATAAATGGGGTTGACGAATGGACAATAACAAAGATTGACGTTCTTGCAGGAAAGCCATTCCGGGCGGCAACCGCATATGAGAAAGATGGAAAAAAGACAACAAGATTCCCATTCAAACTTGAGGGATGGAAGCCTGTTTACGGGAAACAAGAATACTTTTGGAAGATGGAAGAAACCGAAAAAAGTAATGCTGTCATGAACGGATACGATTCACTGCCGCAAGGGATGAGGCATTACCTGAAGGATTTGGTTGTGGCAACAGGGGTTCCAATATCAATGGTTTCAATAGGCCCTGAAAGGGAAATGACAGTGATAAAGGACGTGCTGAAAAGGACGAGGGAATACCTAAGATGACAACAACGCTCATTGCTCCAGCAACAGACTTGAGCGATGTTGTTGAATTGGGGCGAAGCCTGGCTGGGGCGCCCTTCATAAATCACAGCAAACTACATGTTACTTACAGAAGCGTTATTGACCACAGGCATAAAGATGTCAGCCCTCAAACAGGGTTTGACTGCTCAGGCTTTACCGGATATGCTTTCAGAGAAGCAGCAGGGATTCACCTACCCCGGCATGTGGTGGAGATTTTCTGCGCGACAACTGAAGGCTACATTGGTAATGTTGCCTTGACTGAAGTTGAACTGAATCCAGATAAATTCCGGCCTGCCGACATCCTCCTTTTTTCAAGAAATCGTTTTTGGCTACCAACTCATTCAGCAATATACTGCGGAGATGGGACAATTGCCCACTCTGCGCAACGCCTAGGCGGCGTAGCTATTTCCGGTCTTGAAGAAATGCTTCCCTGGCTTATTGCAGCAAGGAGGGTTGAGCTTCAAAATGCTTAGCACCATAACAATTAACAACGCGCTGATCAGCTCCCATGACAAGACAGGGCTGAAATACTTTGCTTCTGAACTGGTAAAACATAACAAGGGTGTGAGGATTTACTGCAGCAGCGGAACATTCAACGAGCTTAAAAAGTCTGTCCCGGCTGAAAACCTTGCTGAGGTTTCCGAATACACTGGAACAAAAGAAATGCCTTCCGGGCTGGTAAAGACCCTACACCCGAAGATACATTCAGGCATACTTGCAAATCTGGAAGACAGGGAACACTCCCAATACATTGAAAGCATAGACGCTGTTCCATTCGATCTTGTAGTTGTCAACCTTTATCCCTTTGCGGAGGCTGCACATGGAACAAGCATAGAAAGGGCAAGAACAAACATGGACATCGGGGGTGTGAGCCTGATTGAGGCTGCCTCAAAGAATTTCCTGAGGGTAACGGTTATAGTAAGCCCTGTTGATTATGAAAAAGTCCTTGAGGAGCTCAGGAAAAATTCAGGATGTGGGATTGAGCTAAGGCTTCAATTGGCAAAGGCAGCCTTGAACTACCTAAGCGGCTACATTGAAAACATGAGCAACTATTTCAACAAGCTAAAAATTGCGGATGTAAGGAAAGAGTACCTTGGTGAGTGAATTGGCAGAGTCAAAGAAGAAACTAAGCGCAATATACAAGGAAGTGTTGAACGATGATTTTCCGGATGAGATGACAATACTTCTTGGAGAAAACAAGCTCAGGTACAGGAAGAGGAAGTGGAAGCTTGGAGGGCAGAATGTGGGCTTGAGGTATGGCGACAACCCCGGGCAGCAGGCAGCGCTATACCAACTCGCAGAAAGCAACTTGAAGCTCTTGGGATGCGAGTTCGTAAAGCCTGAAAATGCTCTTGTCAGCTCAATAGCAGAAAACGACCTTATGGAGAACGGGAAGCACATAGGAAAGAGCAACCTGACCGACGTTGACAATGCACTCTCAATACTCAAGAACTTTGACGAGCCAACCGCCATAATAATGAAGCACAACAATCCAAGCGGCGTTGCCAGCAGGCAAACAATTGCAGAAGCATTCAGGGAAGCTTACCTTGCAGACAGGGTTGCAGCATTTGGCGGAGTGGCCGCGCTTAACAGGCCAATTGACCTTGAAACAGCAGACCAGATAATGCTGCAATACCTCGAGGTAGTTGCTGCCCCTGAATTTGAGAAGGAAGCGCTTGAAAAACTGATGACAAAGAAGAACATTAGGCTAATAAGGATTAAAAAAATGGACAGGCTGAAAGAACAAAAAAATATGAGCTTCATTGATTTCAGTTCACTGATGGATGGAGGCATGATACTCCAAAGGTCATTAAGTTCAAACATCCAAAGCGAGGATGAACTTACGCTCGCATCGGTTGAAAGGCAGGGGAAAACCCACCTCATAAGCAGAAAGACAAGCAGAAAAGAAGCAGAAGACCTTATCTTTGCATGGAAGGTAGCACAGGGGGTTGTTTCAAACGCAATTGTAATTGCAAAAAACAAGGCGACAGTTGCAATCTGCCCGGGGGAGCAGGACAGGGTGGGGGCTGTTGAAATCGCCATAATAAAAGGCTACAAAAAATATTCAGACAGGCTAAGCAATGAAAGATTCAGAATTCCTTACATCCAGCTGGATAAGAAGCAGAAGGCGGAAATAGACAGGATTGTTTCGGATGAGAAAGGCAACATCAAGAACGGAGCTCTTGCTTCTGACGGCTTTTTCCCATTCAGGGATAGTGTTGATGTTGCAGCAAGGGAAGGGGTGACCGCAATAATACAGCCAGGCGGCTCCATAAAGGACGATGAGGTAATAGACGCCTGCAATGAAAAAGGCATAACAATGGTATTCACCGGGCAAAGGGTATTCAAGCACTGATTCTATAGCATCGGAGCTTAATAATCGGATACGAATAGTCGCTCCGATGCATATGGGAGATGGGGGTATTACTACGAAAATCTGGCTCCTCTCCCATAGATTGGTGAATCTGCACAAAATTTTTAAATAGGGCTCGAAACGGAAATCCTAGTTGTATGGGGGTTTGAAATATGAGGCTGACTCTTGCAGAGCCAAAGTACATTAAGGAGAGCATTTCTATCATTTCAGAGCTTGTTAATGAAGCAAAGCTCCACATTTCAAAAGACGGTATTGAGCTCATTGCGATGGATCCTGCAAATGTTGCAATGGTTGTCTTCAAGCTCCTGCCCACCGCATTCACAGAGTATGATGTTGATAAGCCGGCGGACATTTCAATAAACCTTGCAAACTTCAAGCAGATCCTCAGGAGGGCAAATCCAAATGACATGCTAACCGTAGAGCTTGAAAGCAACAAGCTCAAAGTCCTCTTAAAATCAGCTTCAGCCAGGGTTTTCAGCATTCCATTAATAGAGATAGAGGAAAGGGAACAAAAAATTCCAGAACTTTCCTTCCCCATTACTGTGGAGGCTGACTCTTCCATTTTCAACGAAGCAATTAACGACGCAGAGATTGTCTCAGAATCGGTCAGCTTTATTGCAGAGCCCGGCAAGCTTTCCCTTCTGGCTGAGGGAGACCTTAACACGGCAGCCATTGAAATCAAGGACTCCAACAATGCGAAGATTAACGCAAAGGAAAAGGCCAAGGCGAAGTACTCGATTGAATACCTTAAGAAGATGATTGAAGGCAGCAGGCTATCAGATCGCGTTGTCATCCAGTTCAACAAGGATTATCCACTGAAGCTTACATACAGCACTGTGGACAAGGTTCTCATGTCATTCATCCTTGCCCCAAGGGTCGATACGGACTAGTTGCAAAGATATAATTGCTTCTTTGTAAGGCTTTACAAGTCAAGCACTTAAACCTGATTTCTATCGGCTTGCGTGGAGTTTCAATGATTATGCACATGTACAAGAGCAGTTCGCAATAGCCTTAAGGCAAAACTAATAGGAAGTAATTTGAATTGCTGCATCTATCAGTGTGCAGATGAAACGATTTGCTGTTGTTGTACAAAGAGACAGTTGTGGATGCGGTGTGGCATGCGTTGCCTCCATCTTGAATGTCCCTTACAGAAAGGCACTTAAGCTTTTTGGACATTCGAGAGCCGCCGCCAGCGGCTACTATTGCCCTGAAATTTGCAAAGCATTGGCAGAAGGAGGACTTAGTTACGGTTGGCAGAAGCTTTCGCCCAAAAATGGCAGACTTCTGAATAGGAAAGGAACAATAATATTCGTGGCTGCTAATGAACGATACCCTGCGGGGCACTATCTTGTCAAAATGCCTAAAGGTTACATGAATCCTTGGGTTAATTTTCCTGCAATGAATCCTCCAAAGGCTGGCATTGTAAGCCGCCTTCCAGGAAAACCATCATACATTTGTTTCCCAAATAATTTAAATAACCGCTAAGTTCTCAAGGCAAGATGGAAAACATCGTGATTGTAGGAGCCGGCATTTCCGGACTGACCGCAGCGATATATTGCTCAAGGGCAAACCTCAAGCCATTGGTAATATCAGGAAAAGATGAAGGCGGCCAGCTGATGCTGACCACGGAAGTTGAGAACTTCCCTGGCTTCCCTGAAGGCGTAATGGGCCCAGAACTCATAGCCAATTGCAAGGAGCAGGCCAAGAAGTTCGGGACACGATTTGCTGAGGGGACTGTGGAAAAGTTTGAGGTAAAAAAAGGCAGCATACGAAACACTTACGAGTTAACTGTTGAAGGCGAAAAGATAGAGGCGGTGTCTGTAATAGTAGCAACTGGGGCATCAGCCAAGATGCTTGGGATTGAATCTGAAAAAAGATATTTCGGGAGGGGCGTGCACACATGCGCAACATGTGACGGCTATTTCTACAACGGGAAGGACATTATCATGGTTGGCGGCGGGGACAGCGCATGTGAAGAATCCCTGTTCCTTTCAAAGCTCGTGAATTCAATTACCGTAGTGCACCGCAAGGGAGAACTGAAAGCAAGCAAAATAATGCAGGAAAGGCTTTTTGGCAATCCAAAGGTCAAGGTCCTGTGGAACTCAACCGTTGACGAGGTACTTGGAGACGGCAAAAAAGTCACTGGAGTCAGGCTAAAAAACGTGATTGATGGGAAGATAATAGAACTTTCAACCAGCGCAGTGTTCCTTGCAATTGGCCATATCCCAAACACTAAGCCCTTCAAGGAGCTACTTGAGCTTGATGAGGAGGGTTACCTTAAGGCAGACTGGAGGATGAGAACCAACCTGCCAGGTGTTTTTGCGGCAGGCGACGTCCACGACAAGCTATACAGGCAGGCAATAACAGCGGCAGGGATGGGGTGCCAGGCGGCTCTGGAAGCAGAACGGTATATTGAAGGCGTAACAAGAAGTTGATTTGTTTTTTCTAGCATAATAATCTTTAAATACTTATTCATACTTCATATGATATGTTCATATTTTATTAAAAAGTCATTGGAGGTGTTCAGTTTGAAGACAACAATCAGCGTAATCAAGGCAGATATCGGGTCCATAGGAGGCCATGTCAGGCCTAGCAAGGAAATCCTTTCAGCTGTCAAGGAATTTGTTGGAAAGGCTCCATGGGTTATTGACTTCAGGGTCTCCTCAATTGGCGATGATATCGCTATAATCATGACCCACGCGAAGGGGATTGACAGCCCTGAAGTTCATGAACTGGCGTGGGACGCATTTTCTTTTGGAACAAAAATTGCAAAGGAGCAAGGACTTTACGGAGCTGGCCAAGACTTGCTGAAGGATGCATTCTCAGGCAACATAAAAGGCATGGGACCCGCAGTTGCTGAAATGGAATTCGAGGAAAGGCCGAATGAGCCCTTCCTCGTTTTTGCAGCTGACAAATGCGATGCCGGGGCTTTCAACCTTCCATTATATCTTGGATTTGCAGACCCGATGTATTGCTCTGGATTGCTGCTCAGCCCAAAACTGATCCAAGGATTCAAATTCACTGTCATGGACGTGAGCAACACCGAAGGAGACCGGGTCATTGACCTGAATGCGCCAGAAGAGCTCTACGAGCTTGCCGCGCTCCTCAGGGATAATGACCGGTTTGTTGTTGAGAGGATCTTTAACCGAGCAACCGGAGAGCAGGCAGCTGCCATAAGCACCACAAGGCTTCACAACATTGCAGGAAAATACACAGGAAAGGATGATCCTATCATGGTCGTTAGGACGCAAAACCAATTTCCCGCAACAGGAGAGGTTCTGGCACCCTTCAAGACTTGCCACTATGTAGCTGGATTCATGAGGGGCTCCCACAATGGGCCCCTGACCCCTGTAAAAGCGGGACAGGGCGCAAGCTTTTTCGACGGGCCACCGATTGTCTGCGCCCAGGGCTTTTGCGTCCATAATGGCAAACTGACAGACAGCGTTGACATGTTTGACTCAGACCCGATATGGGACTCTGTAAGGGAGAAGGCTGCACAAAAAGCATTCGCCTTGAGAGAACAAGGATTTTCAGGCCCGGCAATGCTTGGAATGAACGAGCTGGAATATACTGGCATAATGGAAGTCCTTGCCAAGCTTGAGCCAAGGTTCAAGGTCAGGGAAGACTTTGTAGAGGAAGAGCACCAGATGGAAAAGATAATGCGCTCAAAGCTCAACCACGAAAGCCACGAATGAGGTTGCAAAATCAGCAAAATAAAAGTTGGTGTGAATGGGTTTGGCACAATAGGCCGGAGGGTCGCCCTTGCCATCCTCAAGCAGCCAGACATGCAACTTGCGGGAGTGACAAAGCTAACTGCCGATTACAGGGTTGACGAGGCTGCCCACAAAGGGATGAAGGTTTTCTCAATCGGCAGCACACGCCCCTTCGAAGATGCAGGATTCCTCGTTGAGGGAAGCCTTAACGACATGCTCAAGGACTGCGATGTTGTTGTTGACTGCTCGCCAAAAGGGAAAGGGAAGGAGAACCTTGAGCTGTACAAGGGCTTTGGAGTTAAGGCAATTTTCCAGGGCGGGGAAAGGCATGAGCTAACGGGCTTCTCCTACAACAGCGACTGCAACCATGACAATGCGCTAAGCAGAGATTTCATACGGGTTGTTTCCTGCAACACAACCGGCCTTTGCAGGATGATAAGCACATTAGACAGGTCGTACAAGATCAGGAAGGTCAGGGCATGCCTTGTGAGAAGAAGCGCTGACCAGTCTGAAAGTGA
>CAYUOQ010000025.1:5045-9852 GCA_964446445.1 uncultured Methanosarcinales archaeon | reverse complement strand
TTTAGTAATTATTTTCACAGGCTACTTTGGAAAGATTTTTGCTCCAAGCGTGAAAAGCTGTTCTTCTCAAGGGGGCCAATGCGCTGCCCAAGGCAACACTGGCGATTTGGGCAGTGAGGTTTCCGGAGCAGACTGCCCCAAGACAGGGACCAATACAAAGTGTTGTGCAACAGTTAAGACCCAGTTCACACAAAGGGATAGCGGCGCGGATGTTGCGAGTTGCAGAACCCAAGGTTTTGATTGTGAGAAAACAGGAACGGCGGATATAAATGATTTGGATAACGATGACAATATTGCCGAACTGGTAAACTGCGGTCATTACCTCAAACAAGCATATGCAGCCCCTGGCTGCGAGGCAGGTACAACCTGCTGCAAGTGAAAATGTCTTCAAAAGGACAGGGACTTTCATTAAACACAGTTATAATTGCCGCCCTTGTCCTTGTTGTTCTTTTGATCCTTCTTGGCATAACTACGGGCTACTTCGGAAAGTGGACTGACGATTTTAAGAAGCTAAGCGAAACTTCCTGTGCTGGGAATGGCGGTAAGGTTGTGAGTGAAAGTGAAGTTTGCAATTCTCCTTACAAGGACTCAATAAGCGTTGCGTATGATGATGTCAATCCGGACCAGAAGTGTTGTTTGAAGGATAAAGAAGCTACACAGCCAATTTGAACCCAATGAAGGTCGTCCCTACTGGACAGATTGCTATACAACTATAGGAGAGGAACTTAATTTTCGGAATAATATCTTCCTCTTCTATATGCATCGAAGCGACTATGCGTATCCGGTTATTAAGCTCCGACGCTATAATACCTGCAATGCCGTTGACCCAAAACAGGTTTGGCCAGCTTGACTGCAAGCCGGAAGCTGCTGCACGCATCAAAATCCTCTTTTTTGCAATTATATTCTCAATAACAATAATCTTTTTAAACCATTAATCTACTGAATAGTAGTGAAAATAAATGTCAAAAGCAATCTTTGATGATAACCTGGACATTCTTGAGCAGTTTGAAAGCCAGGAGGAAGATGAAGAAATACTGGAAGAGCTTGCTGAGAAGCGAAGGCAGAGGCAAAAATCTTTCGTTACAATAATCAATAAAAAGAAGCTCAGCAAGCACGAGCTTGATGAGGTTATGCTATAGGTTTTGGTGATGAAGATGGGTAAACAGGTTATAATTGCAGATGATATGCGCAGCGCACGGTTAACTTTAGAATCTCTTATCAATAGAGCTGTGCCTGGTTGTGTGGTTGAAACTGTCGCGACTGGCGAAGAATTGGTTTCGAAAGTGGCTTTGCAAAGGTTGACTCCGACTGGTTTTTATTCGCTTATAATAACAGATAACAACATGAGAGAAAATGGGATGACAGGCCTGGAGGCTATAAGAGCAATAAGGACTTTTGACAGAAGAACTCCAATTTACATGTTCAGCTCGGATAACCTTGAAAGAGAGGCACGTGAAGCAGGGGCCACTGGGTCTATGTCTTCTGTTCTGCAAATTACTGGCATTGCGAAGCGCTACCTTGTATAGTAAGCGAAGCTGGGAGAAAAAACAGTTATGCGACTGGGAAGTTCTTGTCGTGCCGCTTGCCATTAAATTTCTCGTCAGGGCAGCATATTTTTAAACTGCCTTCTTTTCCTCAAGCACATGCAAACCCAATACGATCTGGAGATAGAAAAGGCAATTTCCAAAATCAGAGAAGAGAAGGCAAAACTTGTGTGCATACAGCTTCCCGATGGCCTTAAGCCATATGCGGCGGAGATTCAGCAGCAGTTGGAGAAAGATACTGATGCAAAAACAGTCATCTGGGCGGGCAGCTGTTACGGTGCATGTGATGTTGCTGTTGAAGCGCAAAGGCTTGGTGTTGACCTGTTGATTCAGTGGGGCCATTCTGAGTGGCGATGAGTTATGGCATGGCTTTTGTTTGCTATCCTTGCACCTGCCTTGTTTGCAATTGCCAACCTTTTTGACAAGGTCCTTACAAAAAATTTCAGTCCTTTTTCTTTAAATGTTATGACAGGGGTCTTGTCTGGCCTTGCCATTTTTGCCTTGCCCTTCACTGGCCTCAATTTGCCTTTTTTTGCCATCATTCTCGCCATAATTGCTGGAAGCTTTTGGTTTTTGGGCGGCTTCCCTTACTACAAGGCAATTCAAATTGAGGAAGTTTCACGCGTCGTTCCCTTGTGGCAGCTTACCGTTCCAATGACGCTTCTCTTTGCCATCCTCTTCCTGGGCGAGAAGCTGACAGCAAAAAGCTACGTGGCTGTTGCGCTTATTTTTCTCGGAGCGTTCCTGATTTCAGCCAAAAGCATCAGGGAGACATTGAAGATAACGCCTGCATTTTGGCTTATGGTACTCGCAACCGCCCTCATTACCGCATCAGCCCTGCTAACCAAGTTCCTCTACGGGTTTGGCAGCTTTGCCCATGTCCAGGTTTTGCTCTTGCTTGGCAATTTTTCGGCTTCAATTATTTTCCTTGCGTTTTCAAAGAATTCAAGGCGGCAAATGTTCAGGGAGATCAAACATAACAGCATGGGGCAAAAGTATGTTTTTGGAGCCAGGAATGTAGTTGAGTTTTCAGGCTATTTCGCTCTTAACGTTGCCATCCTCACAGGCCCAATCTCCCTTACTATGCTGCTTGATGGCCTGTCTGGCTTTTTTGTTTTCATTGCCGCGACAGTTATTTCAATCTGGCAGCCTTCCCTGTTCAGGGAGGAGCTTGACAGGAAAACTTTATTAATTAAGTTTGCAGCAATTTTAATCATAATTGCAGGCCTTGTCCTTGTTAGTGGTGTTCAATGAAAAAAGTGATAATAGGCGCGGATCATGGCGGGTTCAAGCTGAAGGAGGAGCTTAAGCCGTTCCTTAAGCAACTTGGTTACTCTGTTGAGGACATTGGAACCCACAGCGAGGAAAGCTGTGATTATCCTGATTATGCTTTCAAGGTTTCTGAAATTGTTGGGAAAGCCAGCTCAAAACTTGAAAAGTTTCCGCCAATATTAGGCATTTTGGTTTGCCGCTCTGCTGCAGGGATGATCATTGCATCTAACAAGGTCAAGGGTATAAGGGCTGTTGCGGCAATGGACGAGACTGCTGCAAAGCATTCAAGGGAGCATAACGCTGCAAATGTTCTTGGCTTGTCTGGCGATTGGATGAGTGCAGGAAAGGCAAAGGAAATTGCTAAAGTCTGGCTTGAGACGCCTTTTAGTGAGGAGGAAAGGCATTCAAGAAGGCTCCAAAAGATATTGGATTATGAACAAGGGAAAAAATGACTGTTGTCGCGTTTTGGCAGTTTTCGGCAATTGTTCTTGTTTCCTACCTTGGCCTCCCCGCAGGCTTCATCCTTGCGTCACTTACTAAGGAGGAACTTCAAACCGGGCGCAAATTTTTCCCTCTGCTTCGCTCATTGGCTTTTCTTCTGTTTATTGCTATATTTGCCAACTTCCTTGGATTGGCAATATTCCCAAAGATGATATTCTACGCCTTCGGGATTCTACTGGCTGTTACCGCCAACATCCAGCTTTTGTACGCGATTCTTGGGCTCTTGATTGGAATGGCTGACGATGGCAGCATCCTACTGGTGCTTTCATCTTTGGCTTTTATCTTTGGCCTTCTCTCCGGAAGCATGCTATTTCCTCCGCTCTCAAAAAGGAAGAGCCTTTTAATGATAGTAAGGCCGCTGTTGTCAAACAGCGGTTATATTTTTGCAGCCCTGATCTGGTTCTTGCTCAGGCTGCGATAGTTTTATTAATTCTTCCCAGATTTCAATTTAATAATGGAACAAAAATTTACATCATGCTCTATTTGTGGGAAAGGCCTTGGTGTTGAGAAGGAAACACCAATCTACTGTTCAACCTGCATTGAGGAAATGTGCAGGCTGGGCATTGGCATTGAGGATTTCAAAAAGGTTAAAGCTGCACAGGCCAGGGGCAGATAGTCAATCCTTTACGAACCTAGCTTGCTCATAAGAATCCCATCCTGCTTCTTTCGGCCCTGAGATGAAACTTCTGAAATTTTTTGGCAGGTTTGTCAAAACATCTTCCATTTCACCTTCAGATATTCTCCTGTTAAGCACCGTGAATACCGCTTTGGCCACAAATTCCGGATCAACCGCTGATTGGTAATTGAAGTCCATGTGGATGTTTTCGACAAATTCTTGAAGCTTCAGCTTTTCAGGCTTTTTTGACGGCACCCAGCCTTCATAATAGTAGCCCCTGAGGACTGCAGGAAGCTGCGCCCCTAATTCAGCAGCTTCGTTCACAGGTAACCTGTTTCTTAGCGCTTTTAGGACGCTTTTGAGGGCAAGGAAGGCGTTTCTTTCATCATCCCAGCCTAGTTCATACATTACCTCCTTGATGATATCCTTGGTCTTTTGAACGCTATTCTCAACCGTTTCAGGCGCTCCCATTCCAACCACCCCTTTGCCTTGTAAAGCTTTTGTGTTAATAATGCTTAAGAAGGGAAAGTTCACAAATCAAGGTAATTTAAATTGAGATAGGGGCAAAAGTAGTTATGTGGCCGCTTACAAAGGCATTCCACGCCTTATGGGACTTTGGTTGTAATCAGAAATGAAGTATAAGCGCCGCGGGGGAGACTTTCACACGCCCTTTTGCTCTCTTCGCTCGAAAAAGCCCCGTTGGCGGAAAAGCGCCAGCGCTTTTTGGTCAAGTTTTTTGCGAAAGCAAAAAGGTTGTTTTGAACTCCCGAGTCCTTTCGGACACTGGATTTTTGTATGGTATCGTAGGTCTCTGAAAAACACGAAGTTTTTAGCAATCCAGCGCGATACCAGGCTACGCGACCGCGGCAATAAG
>CAYUOQ010000025.1:4345-5035 GCA_964446445.1 uncultured Methanosarcinales archaeon | reverse complement strand
GTCTGGCACCTCGGGCAGCTTTTAAAGGTTTTTGGTTAATCAATAGATAATAGACTGTATCTATTTTAAAAAAAGTGTTCAGCTAAACGTTCTTAATGATGTTTTTACCTATGTTAACAACAGGTCTAATGCCATAATGCATGGCAGGCCTAGTGCCTTTAGATCCTTTATACAGATTTAATTCTCATGGTGCTCGAACTCTTCACCACCTGAGCGAGAATTAATTTTTCAAGTTAAAATATCGAACCTAGCATTGGCAGGCTTCTTCAGTATCCCCCAAAGATTTATAAACATCCGGGCAGTTCTTAAACTTCATAGCGGGGTAGGGCAGCCAGGAGTGCCCGGTGCAGCAATGACCTGTTGCTACGGACGGCTCATAACCACTTTTGGTTGGGAGACCCACAGAATGCGGAAGCAAATGTTTCCACATGTGATTGTCGGAAGTTCAAAGCACGGAGTACGCTTTGTACCCCGAGAGAAAGTCTTCCCCCCGCTATTCATCGGCCACGGCGATTGCTGTGGCCGCTTTATTTTTCATAACTAGAAATGATCTTTCGGACCTTGGCCAAATGCTTCGGACTGCCAAATCCTATTATTTCAATCCATGCAATTACAAAGCGAAAATCAATGGATGGTCGATTTTGCTTTTTGTTTTCTCAATACCTATCAGCTTCTCTTGATTCCCTATGA
>CAYUOQ010000025.1:1557-4335 GCA_964446445.1 uncultured Methanosarcinales archaeon | reverse complement strand
ATAGTTTGGCCGAAGCTGTCAAAAAGCTTATTAAACATTGAATTTCTTGCAAAAAACATGACTGACTTTCGTGGAACAATAATCGAAGAAAGCCTTGAAAAGAAAGATGTTTTGAATAAAATCAGGATTCTAAAGACTAAAGTCGAGAGCGTTACTGAAAAACATCAAACTCCCTATCTGGAACAATGGACGTTGCACGATGTTGAAATTCAGGAAAATCATGCTAATGAAATCGCAGAAGAAATTAGTCAATCATTAGATTCTGTCCACGGGGATTGGTATGCTGATTTTAAGAATGACAAATACCACTACATAGTTTTCCGCAATAAAATTTTCAAAGTTGATTGTTCAAAGAAAGGGCATTACGATAAAGTCTTGAAATACGGCCTATCTTTAGGCATTCCCAGCTACCAGCTTGATTTTTCTAAAGACATCAAATAGAACATGTAGCAGCAGCTGGGCAACCATCAAAATTAAAAACAGCATCAATACCAGCAAAATGCATGGTTCTGGTGTGTGGCATTGACGAGGCTGGAAAGGGTCCTATTCTCGGGCCTCTTGTTATGGCTGGCATCCTTACTGATGAAGACGGAGAGAAGGAGCTGAAAAAGCTTGGCGTTAAGGATTCAAAGCTTCTCACTGCAGAACAAAGGACAGGGATGTTCAACAAGATAATCTCCATTGTAAAAAGCTGCAAGGTTATCCAGATAAGCCCTGCTGAGATTGACGCTTCAGTAAGAGCTCTTGATGGGATGAATCTTAACTGGCTTGAGGCAAAAAAGGCTGCTGAGATAATAAATGCGTTGAATCCTGGAAGGGCTATTGTTGACTGCCCCAGCCCCAATATCAAGGCATACAAAAGCTTTCTTGTTAAATTGTTAGTGAACAAGAAAATTGATTCTGTCTGCGAGCACAAGGCCGATGTCAACCACGTTTCTGTTTCGGCAGCTTCCGTCATTGCAAAGGTTACAAGGGATTCTGAGATTGAAAAGCTAAAGGAATTGGTGGGTGATGATTTTGGCAGCGGCTACCTTCATGATCCGAAGACAATTGATTTTTTTGAGAAGTATTTTGATACCTATCCGGACATTTTCAGGAAGAGCTGGACGCCTTACAGGGATAAGGTTTTTGGGAAGGCACAGAAGAAGCTTGGTGAGTTCTAGCCTAGAAGCCGTTTGAAAAGAAATCTTTATTAATGCTTTGTCTTCTCCTGCATAACGATTGAAAAATGAGTGAAAACAGTTATTATGGTGTGCTTTCCCTGGATCAGGTTAAGGGCGTTTTTGGATGGCGGAACATTGGACCGTTAAGGGAGATGGTAAGGCAAGGTGTTCCTGTTTTTGATCGCCTGATGAATCCTGTAGCCGTACAAGCTTCACAGATAACAGGGGCAGACTTGACTGCTTATGGGGTAAGGGAGATTGACGTTCGTGCACTTTTTGGAAGGGTAGGGTATTCTCCATCAACAGTAGCTTGTTTCGAACAAAGGCTTGAAACCTTGCTCTCAGACGCTAGGACTTAAACTCCGGGAATGCTATTTTCATTTTTCTTTCGTTTCTTTGGCTTGCTGCTGCAAGCTCGCTAAGTAGAGGTATTCGTATCGGTATTGCAAACCTTGTGAATGCGCTTGTAATTATGGCCTCTCCCTTGTCCAGTGAGGCTATGTTCCTGTCATCGCTGCTTAGGTCCTGGGCTGCTGATTCTATAATGGCCTGCCTTTCAGCAGCCATTTCCATTCCAAGTATTATTTTGGTGTTTATGTTTGCAAGTATTTCCTTGGGAATCAACGAGGGGAGTTGAGTTATTGCTATCAGGCCAACCTTGAACTTTCTTCCTTCCCTTGCTATTCTTAGGAAGATGTTGCCTCCCTTTTCCACAACGTCCTTTCCAAGCACCCTTGGTGCCTCCTCCAGCAGGATGGAAATTACAGGCTTTGATTCCAGTTGGCCATCCCGTTTATGCCGTTGGTATCTTCTTAGGGCTTCGCTTGCAAAGAGGCTTCCTATGAGCAACTCTATTGAGCCTGAAAAGCTGGACGTGTCTATTATCACGCATCTTCCGCTTTCGAGGTCTTCAATAACATCGCTTACTGTGGAAATTCCTGCCTCAACGTCAAATATGCCTCTTGGGTATATTTCTCCGTCTTTCACTTCCAGGTCTAGAAGTGATGCAAGCCTTCTTCTTAGGACTATGAGCGTTGCATCCTGGAAGTTTTCTGCCTGCTCTTCCCTTAGCACTGCTTCTATCCACTTGTTGCCATATTTCTTGCTGAAGTATCCTAATGCCTCATTTTGTGCGTCAGTCCAGTTTACGACGCCGTTGAAGTGTGATGGCCTTATGTGCCTTATGTTTATCTTAAGTGTGCGCGCTCCTGGGGGGGGATTATTGGGAGTGTAGTAGACTATCTTTCCCTTTTCAGGGTAGTCCTTAAGCCCTGTCCTGGCTCTTCCATAGTATTCATCATGTGGGTCAAGGACAAGTATTCCTGCATACTCTGCTGCTGAAATGTCCCACAGCAGGCAGGATGCAAGGTTTGATTTTCCCTTTCCAGTCTGGGCTGAAATCAATATGTGGTGCGATAATGCCTTCTCCCCATCTATCCTGACATCAAAATTTATCATGTTTGATCCGGACCTTATTTTTCCCAGGTATAGTTGGGCTTCTGGTGTTGAAAGGAATGCCAGGTCGTCGGGCAGTATTCTTCTTACATTTGTAAAGAATGTTGGGAGTGATTTGCAGGCCGTTGCTTCTTTTCCTTTTACAATCAGCAGGGGCTTT
>CAYUOQ010000025.1:0-1547 GCA_964446445.1 uncultured Methanosarcinales archaeon | reverse complement strand
AGGAGTTCCAGGTCATTTTTGCTTTCCAGCTTCATTCCTGAAATTAGTTCAAGGCTTTGCTGCGATAACTGCGAGCCGTATGCAAGGTCAAACAATTTCAGGATTATATTTGCTTCAGGCAGCTCAGCAACAAGTAGCTCTCCTATTTCAAGCTTTACGCCTGCTTTTTGGCGGATTGTTACCCTGTCAAACTCGCCTGAGATTACCTGGCCAACCGCTTCCCAAACCATTGGTTGCATTGTGGCGGAAATCTTTAAAAATATTCTTATATTTGCCCTGGCCTATGGATTCACTTGCTTTCCTTAAGGATTGGGCCATCACATACCTGAAGCATATGGATATTCAGGGCAATTTTTCTAAAATAAGCGAGGAACCTAATGGCTTTTTGATAATTAACAAGGATGGAAGCTCTTCTTTTTGCCTTGTTTTAATATCCCTTTCAAAGAATAAAGAAGCAATTGGCAAAGCAACGTATGTTGTCACCTTAAGCAATAAAAGCAACATTTCATTTGCCAGCTTAGCATGGGATTCTTTAGCTGCAAACCCCAAGCTTGTGCTCGTTTTTGCAAATCCGTTCTCTTCTACTGAGCAGAAATGGCTTGTCAAGCCATACATACACGCCAGGGTTTCAGAGCGAAAGCACCTGCTAAAGGGATTGAAGGCAATGTCCGAGCTTGTTGAGCCGATAGAAGAAGCTGCTTTTGCCGCTAAGGCAACCTCTATTTAGGCGTTTTCTCTTTTGGCCTTTTAGCTTTTTCAATTAGCTTTCCGAAAAGGTTTCTCCTTGGCTCCCTGGTTGCCTTTTCAATGTCCTGTGCTGCCTGCTTTGCATAATTTATGCCTCTTTCGGCAAGGCGCCAGTTACTTACTGAATCGTCAAAGTCTGCTATCCTTCCTGGCGTATAGCCATGGACATAGGCAAGGCCGGCATCAACCTCAAGGTAGCACATGTTCTCAAGCCTGTACCTTAACGGCATTTTTGGGGTTTCTGCGGGATAGCCAAGTGTGATTATTCCCATTGGCCTGTGCCCTCCTCTCATCAGGACTATTGAGCCAACCTTGTCCTCGTTTAGTGCGCTTACAAAGCAGCTTCCCAGTCCGAGTGATTGCGCTGCGAGCATCATTTGCATGGCTGCCATTGCGCAGTCTTGTATCAGGTAAACGTTTTTCCCCCTTTCGCCAAAGAAGCGCATGTGCTTGTTTTCAACGCCTAGGATTACAATGTGGACAGGGGCCTGTTCCATCCAGAACTGCTGTGCTGATGCCTCAGCCAGCGCCTTCCTTTTTTTCAAATCCCTCACAACAATGAATTTCCAAGTTTGCAGGTTGCCGGAGGAGGGTGCCAGCCTGCCAGCTTCAAGAACGCTTCCAACCTTGTCCCATTCAACAGGCAGGTCAAGGTACTTCCGAATGCTTCTCCTGTTCCGTATGGCCTCAAAAACGTCCATATTCAACACTTCCGGCTGTGGCGTTTATTAATTTAACTACTTCCAGCAGTATCTCCGCATTGTGAGTGATTCTTTTGTTGCTGCCAGCCAGCGATGGTG
>CAYUOQ010000024.1:7696-10130 GCA_964446445.1 uncultured Methanosarcinales archaeon | reverse complement strand
CAGTTTATCTCAAGCCTGTCTATGGCTGTAATATTAATCCAAAACTCATCCTGGCCAGTAAAGTTGACAAAGTTATTGGCAGTTTGGCCAACCACGAAGACAGTCCACGCGTTGGTGCTAACATTATGAGCATACACCCTGGTGAAGTTGCCAGCAGTTGTGCCCGACATCAGGGATGCCAGCACGTTGGTAACATTCGCACCACCCTGAGTTCCGGCAAGGCCAAGCGATGAATCTGATGTTGCCAGCGAGGAAAGCGTGAACTTAGTCCAGCCATTGGCGCTTCCTGCAGTTGCAGGCTGGAAGTAGTTAGGCCAATTATTGTCGGTCTTTCCCGGAATGGTAATGTTGAAAAGATTTCTCGAATCAACGTTAAACCTGAACTCCCTTGTAGTATTATCTGAGTGAGGAGCATTCTTTCCTGCAACGTCACGGCAGCTCCAGTATACCGAGTAAGTGCCATCCCTTAAAGCTCCAAGGTTTGCAAAGTGCAGCTTGCTCACGTTATTGCTGAACGTGCTGGAAAGGTCGTCATATGTTGTCCTCTCAACATTAAACGAGTATTTGCAGGTCGAATTTATTGAAGTGTTAACTGTAATCAGGGGGGTTGAGTTTGCAACCGGATTGGTAAGCAGGCTGCCTGAAATCCCACCACCAATTATACTTATGTTGGCAGCGGGGTTTGTAATCCCATTTTGGATGGTAATCGGCAGGAACACAGTGCTGTTCTTGTTTCCAGCCTTGTCAGTTGCATTCACGTAAATCTGATAATCGCCATCAACAAGTGTTGTGGTGTCAACATCAGCAGCCCATTGGGCAATTCCGGAGCTGTTCATTGTAAGGGTGTAGCCCCTGGTCAGTCCGCTTGCATTGACAAAGGTAATGTTGATTGATGTGTTGTCAAGCTGGTTCGGACCCAAGCCGATGCCCCAGTTATCAAGCACAGTTACATTGACAGTTATCACGCCACTAAGACCCCTTCCCCCAACAGAGGCAGGGGTTGTGTTTAAAGTCCTGACTGATGGAGCAACATTGTCAAGCGTGATGTTTGGTATGAGATAAGTGTCATTCTGGTTGCCGGCTGTGTCATTAATCCAGAACCTTACCGTGTAGTTCCCATTTGCAAAGTTCGCAAAGGTTACGGTAGCGTTAGCCCTGTTGGTGTCGTTGGTAGTGTCGTTTGAATTCTTATTCGCAATATTTGGAATGCTCATGGACAACCAGCTGCTGTTATAAGTGCCGTTCTCAAGCCTGAAAGCAGGAGTCCCATTGATGTTGTTTGTGCTTATGTTGCCCAATCTCTGGCTCCAAGACCCTGTGTCATTGAAGGACATGTTAACGAAAAAGTCAGCAGTTTTGAACGTGTGAGCCATTGTGCCAAGACCGCCATTGTCTGTAAAGTTCCCAGGCACAGTAATGCGCGGAGGGGTGGCATCCAGTATCAACTGGATAAATTCAGTAGTGTTTGTATTGCCATTCTTGTCGGAAACATTAATCTCAATGCTGTAATTGCCATCACTGAAGCTAATGTTCTTTTTACTGCCATTAAGGAGGTATGTGAATGTTCCATTGTAAGTCAGGCCGGAACTACCCTCCATTTGCTGCCATTCACTCCTGTGACCGCCTGAAATCGTTCCTGAACTATCATTGACCCATCTCCACTGAGCAACATTGACGTTTGACTCAGTAATGGACACGTTGACTGTAAAGTTTCCGGATTGGTTGAAATTATTGACAGGGTTCACAAAAACAACCATGGGCCTGATGCTGTCCACTGTAAAGTTGACTGTAACGCTCGTATTCTGATTTCCAGCTGTGTCTGTGACATTAAGGCGAATGCTAAAGTTGCCGTTTGTTGCATTTGTGGCAATCCCGCCAACATGCGTCAAGTTGAAATTGGATGCATTAAACTGGACAGTGCTTTTGCCACCAGCTGAAGCTCCAGCGGTTATAACCTGGTTCATCTGAACCCAAGGCCAGTTGTGCGTGTTGTTCTCAAGCCTGACACTGACATTCAACAAGCCTGAAACACGCTCTGTCGCGTTAATCCCCACACTAAAGTTCGAACTGGTAAACGAGTTCGACGCCGGGGTTACAATAGTAAGATTAGTCGGCCTTGAAGAGTCAAAGACAACATTCGAAATATAGACTGAAGTGTTTGACCTGAAAGCGCTATCTGTGATATTAACTTCAATGCTGTAATTTATGTCAACCAATGCGCTTATATCGAGAGAGGCAGTCCACGTGCCATGGGTGTTATTCTGCTCGTTTGTGCCTGCTGACAATGAAAGGGCAGCCCATGTGCCATTTGTTGTATCATTTGCCCATCTGTAGTATGCACTAGTTATCGGGCCGACAGTGTCATTAACATCTACGCTTATAGAGGCAGTTGTTGAGTAATTTGTTGTTTGCGCAACAGGAGATGTTATTGCTA
>CAYUOQ010000024.1:4707-7686 GCA_964446445.1 uncultured Methanosarcinales archaeon | reverse complement strand
GCGCATAGGAATCAACGTACATGGTGTAGTTCAGAGTGTTATTGACCCTTCCAAGCACGTCTGTAAATGTAAATTGGAGGTTGCATTGAGCTCCATCAGTGTTTGTCAAATCACAGAAATTGCTCAAGTTGATTCCGGTCTCGTTTGAAATTGAAAGGTTCCATGTTGATGTTGAGTCAACTGAGCCTGAGTAGTAAGTTAGGTTGTAGATCGGGCCTCCCTTATTGCCCAGAACGCTCACGTTCCTTGTCAGGTTATTAATATTGTTGGCAATGCTTAAGCTGATAATGAAAGACTCATTGGCGTCTATGTTTCTGGTCACGTTAACATACCTGTTTGCCATGCCGTTGATTGTCCTATTGAATGTACCAAGAACAATACCTGTTGGAGGCGCATCATCAACTGCAATTGTTACATTTGTATACCTTACATTACTAACGTTGTCAACGAACTTGAAAGACAGGTTGTACCTGCCATCTCCAGCATAGCCGCCCTGCCTTTGCCCAAGGTCGGAGGCATTATACATTGAAAAGTTCCAAACAGTAGCCCCCGAAGATCCATTAGTGCTCCCGCTGAGAATGCTCATGCCCATATATCCGCCTGAGCGATTCATGATCTGCACCTGGACAGTACCTGCACCGCCATCATCATTAACTGTGATGTTTATGCCAAGAGGAACCGTTGCATTCACAATCCTGGCAACATTGAATCCAGGCACGGATGTGGAATTAAATGCAGACGTATTTACAGTACTGAAGTTATAGATAAGGAATGCATTCATTATCGGAGCTTCAGTATCAACTGTAAAGTTCCAGTTTGCTCCAGCAGTCTTATTGGAAACATTACCGTTCCTCACTGTATCATTTGCCAAAATAGAAAAGATTACCTTTGAGCCATTCCTGAACAATGTCGTTGGGAAGGTGTATGTGAAAATGTTCGGAGCAGCAGTGCTGTTCGCCATTGGGACAACAGATGTTGTGTTTTCCCACTGAGTAGAATTCTGGAAGCTTAAGGGCACCTCACTCAGCTGGTTAATGTCCCTTGTGTAGTTATACATCAAAGTCACATTGGCAATGCCCGAGCTATTATCTGTTACAAGGACAGATATGCGTATTCCGCCGCTTGCATTATTAATGAACTTGTCAACGCCGAAAACAGGGTCGAAATTGGCAAGCTCGCTGATATTTTTCGCAGTTGTAGAAATGTTAAGTAGCCTTATTACGGGCTTGTCGGCATCGACGGACATGTTCACCGTTGTTGCGTTTGAATCCTCTGTTCCGGCAGTGTTTTCATAAGTGGTAACTGTGAAAGAATAGTTCCCGCCAACTGCCGGGGGGCTAACATTGATATTAAACTGGGTTGCTGAACCAGCTGCCAGGCCCACAGCATTCTGGAAGGATATAGTTGTTGAACTTGCAACACTGCAGTCCCAACTTGGAGTCGAAAACTCGCCACAATTAATATACGAAATAGAAGATGGCCTTGCAATGTCAACCCTTTGGATAGCCGCCGGGCTGGAAGCGTCATTTGTCAATGTCAAGTTAAGGGAAGCGTTATTGGTTGAAGAAGCCTGGACCCATCTGGGTGAAAACGATTGAGCCAGGTCGCCGCTTGTTGAGAACTTTGCTCCGCTAACCGATAAGATTCCAATGACAAGGGCAGCAACAATGGCAAGCAAAGCTAAGCTGTATACTGTTCCTTTCTTTTGTTGGAATAAGGAACTTACTCGGACATCAAAAAGCAAACCTCAACACCTCTCTTTTCAAATGACTCTGATATTACTCGGAGTATGATTTTACCTTTGAATCTGGTTATATTTAAACTTTTTGGAAAGTGGGTTCAGTGCAATAAACTGCCTTAAGCACCCCCTTGTCTCCATCTTGGTAACTTGACAACTGTGCCTATATTTAAATTATTGTAACTTCTATAAAGTTAATATTACAACCTTGGGGCCTTTGAAACCGTGATGCGCTTGCCATTGAACAGTTTCCTTTCAACAACCTTCAGGAATGCTATCCTGTCGCCCACTTTTGTCCTGCTCCTTCTTACAGTGCCAGCAGGAAGCTCGACCACATACTTCGCCTTTCGCTTTGCTGAATAAGTGGTAAAAGGCGCCATGCCCTCGACTACCTCGGTAACGCCTTCCCTGCCATTGACAAAAACAATGTCAATAGGGAAGAACACAAAAAAGGTATGAAGGCTAATTGGCATTTCCCTGTTGAATTTTAAAATCATTGCAGATTGCGTTTGCTTTGAAAACATAAGGCCGATGACCCGCTTCATTGCCGAGTCTGCCAGCCTTGACTTAGCCGCCAACAACGAATTCCGCGTCAAGTTCTTTACAGGCATAGAATATCAACAATTTCTATTTTGAGCTGCTTATTAAGCTTTTTTGTTTTTTGAAGAAATTAGTGGGGACGCTGGGACTTCCAAGCCTTCGTTTTCCCCCAGGGCTCACAAGTCGCTATGAAGCGACTGTGCCCAATCGAGTTTCCTCGATTTGGGTTTTCCTGCGGGAAAAAGGGCTGTTTGAACCCAGATCCGAGGCTTTCTTCAATGGGTAATTCATCGCCTTTCGGCTCAGTTCTCCAATCGCTGGAGGCCCCCATAATAGCCTAGTTATACTACGTCCCCATGAGGGGAAGAGCACTGTGCAACGTATTTAAAGTTTATGACCCCTTTTGCGAAAAGCGGTCAATCGGAAAAACGCATGGACCCCTTTTGCGAAAAGCGGTCCCCAAATCGGCCAATAGCCGATTGGGCCCAGTCGACTGACGTCGACTTGGGAATCGGAAAAACGGCAATAGCTAAGATTAAAATAGTCGAAAACACAAAAGAATGAAAAAAAGAGAATGGACAAGAGATTTTTTACTGCAGTTGCCACCTTGGTAGGCACAACCATAGGGGCTGGAGTCCTGGGCATACCTTATGTTGTGGCCAAGGCAGGACTTGTGATTGGACTCCTGCACATCACATTAA
>CAYUOQ010000024.1:0-4697 GCA_964446445.1 uncultured Methanosarcinales archaeon | reverse complement strand
ATGCTAATAAACCTCCTACTTGGCGAAACGATTCTGAGAACATCCGGAAGCCACCAGCTGACCGGCTATGTTGGAAAGTACCTCGGCACTAAAGGCAAGGCCTTAATGACATTGACAATGGTTGCCGGCATTTATGGGGCATTGATTGCATACGTCATTGGCACAGGAGCCGCAATCCATGCCATGCTACCAGGCATAAGCCCGATTGCCGGGAGCATTGCACAATTTGCAATAGCATCAGCCATTGTTTACCTTGGCCTTAAGGCTGTTGAAAAATCCGAATTTCTGCTATCGGCGCTGACAATGATCACAATTGGCACTATAATAATAGTGTCTTTTACCTCGGAGAAATTTTCCATCTCAAACTTCACCCAGCCCAGCATCCCAAACTTGTTTCTCCCATACGGAGTTGTGCTATTCGCATTCCTCGGAGCAGTTGCAATCCCGGAAATGAAGGAAGAAATCGGAAGGAACAGGAAGCTGCTGAGAAAAGCCCTAATTGCAGGCGGCCTTATCCCCATAGATCTATATTCCCTTTTTGCAGTTGCAGTTGTAGGCATGGCAGGCGATGGAACAAAGCAGATTGCTACAATAACGCTTGGAGAAAAAATTGGAAGCTTCATGGTCATCTACGCAAACCTGTTTGCGGTGCTTGCAATGAGCACATCCTTCATCGCACTTGGCCTTGCCCTAAAGGAAATGTACTGCTACGACTATAACTTAGGGAACAAGAAAGCATGGGCACTGACCTGCCTGCCGCCGCTGCTTGCCTTCCTTATCGGAATCAAGAGCTTCATAGGAGTGATCGGGATTGCAGGGGCACTTTCTGGCGGCATTGAGGGCATCCTTATAGTTTTAATGCACGAAAAATCGCAAAAGAAAACAAGGCTAAAGCCAGAATACAAAATAAGGTCAAGGCTGCTGGCAAAAGTCCTGATTTCAATATTCGCCCTGGCGCTTGCCTATGTAATAATAAAGCTCATAAAAGGCTAAGCTTTCCCTTTTCTCTCAAGAAGCGCAAGGATTCCAATAGTGACTGCAAGGACAAGAATTCCAATCAGAATATAAAAACGGTAGGCAGATGCAAAATCCCTGAGTGACAAAAACAGGTCAACAAATGAAAAATTAACCAGTTTTTTCCTGAAAATAAGAGCGGAAAAGCCAATGGCGGCAAGCACGACCAGGATAGCTCCCAAAAAAGACCTTAAGGGGTGTTTCTTAACAGAGGACCAAAGCGCAGCTGCGGACACTGAAAACCAGTCTGGAAGTTCTGCAAGCTGGCCAGACCTATAAGAGACAATGGAAGCAACCAGCAGAACAATTGAAACTGCTGCAATTGAAATTGCAAACCACGCCTTTTCAGGAATCTGCCTTAGCAAAGACAAGGATTTTGAAGCTGCAATTTGCAAGCCCCTGCCTATCCTTGAGGCAAGATTTACAGAAGCGCTGCCAAATCCACTGGCAAGCTTTGAAATCACAAAGGACTCATTTCCTGCTGACACATTTTTAACAGCTAAAGGCTGAACGGCCTTTCCAGAATCATTCTTTTCAAATGGGGCATCTGTTGAATAATTCTTCAGTACTTTCGTTGAATTCGAGGCATTCCCAAAAAAAGATTCTTTAATGCCTGGAACGCCAAGGGCGAGGATTGCTGAAAGAAGAAGCACGACAGCAATAACTGCAACTGCAGCAAATGCCCTTCCAGGGGTTTTAGGCCTTACTGCCACATTAGGACTAACCGGCTGTTTTTTCTCAATCAAAATATCCTCATGCTGCTCTTCAGGAAAAACTGATTCCCAATGATAATGTTGCGCCCTTTTCCTCGGCTTAAAGACAACAGCAAGGAGCATGAAAAGCAGTGTTAAGACAAGAAGACCTATGGTTGCTGCCATTGAAATCAAAGTCATCGAAATTGAAGAAATAAGCCTTGAGCTAATTGAAAGGAAGATTATGGGAGGCAGGCTTGCAAGCACAAGGAAGATCAACACGCCCAGCAAAGCCCTATTGTCGGATTTTCCCATTTTTTCTAAACCCACTCTTTGATGGACTATGTAAAAGAAAATAAAAAATTTATGAAAAAAAGAAAAAAATGAACTCAGTAGTAAGTCTGAGTTCCTTCCTCGCCTTCCTTCGGGCCCTTCATTTTCCTGAAGGCAACTACAAGCCCGACTATGACGAGCACGCCAATCAGCGCAAGCAAGCCAACCTGAAGCCACCTGACAAGGTTTTCAACTGAAACACCAGCGGCTGCTGCTCCCTTAGCCGATACGACATCTGCTGCGAGTGAAATCTCCCTTACAACCTGGTCATCCTGGGCCTTAACCCTGACTACCAAGTCATGAGCTCCTTCCCCAGCATCCCTGTTGACTGAAACAACCGCATTGACTGTCTGTGTTTCGCCAGGCCTAACCGTCACAACGCTTCCAGGGCTGAACCTCAAGATTGCCCAGTCGGCTCCTGCCGATGAAAGCATAAGCACCTTGGTTGTGTCAGCATCGTTCTTTATTACTATTGAATAAGATGCTGAAGCGCCAGCATTCACTGACTGCTGCTCAGGGGCATAAACCTTGACATTTCCGCCAGAGACAACGCCCGTAGCTGCTGCTTCACAAGCTCCTTTTGTTACTGTTAAAGGCTGCCTTGCGCTAACCGTCTTGTCACCCTCCTCAAAGGTAACATCTGCCTTGACATCATAAGTACCTGGCTTGACGCACTTGTCAATCCTAAGGAAAAACTCCTCTGAAGTAGCAGACTCTTCGCTGTCAAGTGAATTGATGTACTCCGGGCCTGGCTCTGCAGTAATGCCTAACTCAGGTATGCTCACGGTTATCTTGACATCATTCTCATCCTTGTTGCCAAGGTTCTTGATCCTGACTGTTGCAACAACAGCGCCCCTTCCAGGCTGGACTGTCTGAGGCGTTACACTCAAATCCCTTATAACGACCTCATGGTCGGTTGGAGTTATCTTTATCCTGTAGTTGAGTGTTATATCCTCAGTATCCCTCCCAGCAATTACAAGCCTGATCCTGTACTTGTCCTCATCAGCCCTTTCAGGCAATTTGAGTGTCAATGTCTTTACATAGGAAACGCCTGCCTCAACATCAAAAGGCGAGGTTGAATCGCTAATTGGCTCTGTCTGGGAAAATTCAAAACCCGAAACAAATGCCCTGACCTCAACATTCTTTGCAGCTGAATTCGCAGTCATCTCAACCTTGAGTTCAAAGGACTTTCCCCTCTCAAGGTCCCTGACGTTATTATCACCAGTTGTCAATTCAAATCCATCAATTTCAACGGCATTAACCTTGACAGGTGGAACATTTCCAACAACCGGGGCGCCTGAAACTGTAACGCTTGCAGTTGCAGGAGCAGCTGACTCACCGTTGCTAGCAACAGACTGAACAGTGAGAATTGAAACCTGGCCAGTTGCTGCTGTTGCTGGGACACTAACAGTGAACTTTGCAACACAGGAAGTTGAGCCAGCCGCACAGGTTTGAGAAGTGCCAGGCGAAACAGGCCAACTCTGTGAGTTGGAAAGTGAAACAGTATTGATTGCCTGGCCAGCTGAGACAGCAGTTGCCGTAACAGTTACATCAAATGAACTGCCCGCAACAATGTTTGCTGGGATGCCAGAAACAGAAAGTGTTGGCGGAGCTGCCAATGAAACTGAAGCAAGCAGCATGCTTACGACAGACATCAGAAAAACAAAAAACAAACTTTTTGACATATTCATTTTCAAACCACCCCAACTCTCATTCCTGTTAGATTGTAAATCAATCGAAATATTCTGGAATGCAAAGGAAGCTCCTATATAAACATTTCGATGATTTAGCATACAATAGTAGTTAATCTTGTTGACTACTTGATAGTGCTAATAAATTGGTATGTATTTGGCCCTTCTTCCCTCGTCGCTATTGAAAACTATCCTGACATACCCGCTCTCCTCTGAAAAGGGAATGTCAAATACGGCAACCTTTGAGTTACCGTTTGAAAAATCAACTTTCCTGCTGCTTCTGATTCCAAAGTCTGGAATTGAAACAGTTACCCTTGAATTTGAAACCCTCTCATTTGACGCAAAGCCAACAACAACTGATAATGAAGACTCATCCTGATATGCCAAAGCCTCCCTGAAGACAACAGTTTTCCGTGCAGAAACTGAAGGGGCCACCAATAGCGCTGACAAGGCGGAAATAAGCAACACCAAAGCAATCTTCGACGCCATTTTAATCACAGTTCCTATCTATATTGAATGGCACGTACTTATTGCGCCTGAAGTCCTCATTCCTGACTGTAAACTGAAGCATGTAATGGCCTTCTTCAGCGTCCTCTGGAATATCAATGCCAATCAAGCGGGTTGACTTGTCCCTCGTGGATAGGCTCAAAGGCCCCTTGCTTCCATAAACGCCAAGCTCAGCAACAGAAGCTGTGAACTTCACATTCTTCAGGGTCTGCCTCATTGTGTTCTCAACAGATGCAAAAATTGTCGTGGAATCACCAGGCCTAACACAGTCAGAGCCAGTAAAACCAAGCGCCCGGATGAAAACAGGCTTCTCCAGAACCTCAGCAGTCACTGTCTCGGACGGAGGAGTTACAGGGGCAACAGGAGAAACTGGAACAACAGATGAAGGCGGAATGGCTGGAGCAGCAGTTGTCGTCCCAGAGCCAACTGCAAAAACTGATGAAAGCTTGCCTGCATTGTC
>CAYUOQ010000023.1:0-10196 GCA_964446445.1 uncultured Methanosarcinales archaeon | reverse complement strand
GGAGGGCCTGAGGGCGACACTGGAGTTACCGGAAGAAAGATAATAGTTGACACTTATGGTGGCGTTGGAAGGCATGGGGGCGGCGCATTTTCCGGGAAAGACCCCAGCAAAGTTGACCGCTCAGGAGCGTATGCTGCCAGATGGGTTGCAAAGAACATTGTTGCAGCCGGATTGGCAGACAAGTGCGAGGTCCAGATCTCATACTGCATTGGGGTAGCTGAGCCGACATCAATCAACATTGACTGCTTTGGAACCAACAAGGCTGACCAAGACAGGATAACCGCTGCCGTAAGGAAGCATTTCAAGCTGACTCCAAGGTGGATAATCGAAACCCTGCAGCTGCGAAGGCCGATATACCAGAAGACAGCTGCTTACGGGCATTTTGGAAGGGAAGATGCAGACTTCACATGGGAAAGAACAGACATGGCAGAAGTGCTAAGGAAAGAGTGCGGACTGGCAGAAAAGGCAAAGATTGCAATTGCCGAAGTTGACTAAAGCAAGAGGATTATATAAAACCTCTTTCTTTTTTTTAAATTATATAAGAAGGCATTTAAGCTTCCCTTAATACAGGTCATAAGTGCCTGAACTGAAAGCCTTGATAGTGGACTGTGTTGGGGTTTGCCTTACTGATGGAGAAGCAGAAGCCCTGCCAACATTAGAGAAAATAATAAGGGGAGCCAATAGGGAACATGACGAACCCATCAATGCTGGCGGGATAAGCGCTGCACTCAGGGATAATGTTTTAAGGAACTACTTAAAACTCGACCTGTTCGGCACAGCAGACTATTGGATGGAAATTCTTGAAATTCTGCACTTAAACCCAATGGATGTATTAAACCACATAAAGACATTAGCTTCAGATGCAAAAGAGGATGAACTCGGTGGAAGACTAAAGAGCCTCTCAAATGAATACTGGACAAAGCAAAAAGAACGATGCCTTTCACCAGAAAAGCTCGGCTACTTTAGAGCTGCTGTTGGAGAAATAGCATTCATTTTTGAGGGTCTTATCCTTGACAGATACCGGCGCATAGAACCGGTCATTTCTGTTTTGAAAGACCTGCGAAGGGCAGGCTACAACCTTGGAATGGTTTCAAATACGTCAAATGACCGGGGAAACTATTGGCAAACGAAATTTCCAGATGAGTTCGGGATGTTTGGATGCGTTCGATTTTCGTGTGACGGTGAAGTTCCGATAGCCAAGCCTGACGGGTGGCAAAGGCTCCTTACTGAAGTGGCATATGCTTTGAGCCCAAGAGATGCTTATGGCCTCTTGATAACCGAACAAAGAATAACAATTGATAATCTTGCTGTTGTCGATGACAAGGTCAGAAATGTTGAAGCTGCAATGGCTATGGGCGTCAAGGCAGGAATCGTCATGAATCCTCCTCCAGACTATAACCCCAACCATGGGCAGAACATTAAAACTGCAACTCCACAAAACTATGGGCAGATACTAAGGGACTGCGGCTTCAGATTTTAAGTTTTTTAGACGGAAAAAAGTGCAAATATTTATAAAAAAGGATACAAAAGAAGATGAAGTTCGTTTTTTAGGGGGATATTGATGAAAGATAAAGGCATAGCTACTTTACTCTCTCAGGCTCAAAAAATACGTTACATACTTGTAGTGCTGGGCGATGGTTTGGAAAATCCACCTCGAGTGGCGAGCGCCATCAGGGGCGTTATTAGCTTAAAGCAAGACGATTTACCAAAGACATTTAAAGGCAACGTCAAAGTCATTACAGCCGCTGATGCTGCACACGCGTTATTTTTAATGGTTGCACATAGTTACACCCGAGTTTCAGTAGTAGTTGCAGATCCACAAGATCGTAGATCTGAAGCGATACCCAGTATCCTTGCCTACCTCGATCCTGACCAAATAATACGATTTAATCCGAGAATCAGTTTTAGCTCATTTCCAGCTAATCGCGTAACCAGCCCTGATGCTGTCCTTGTTGATTTGTGGAAAAGTTATCGGGCAGCAAAAAACGCTTTTAAGGGAGGATATGTTTGGAGGGGTGGCTTGCTAAGCCAGGAACAGAAAACAGAAAGGGATAAGGAATTAGAGGCAAGGCTTGGATCCTCCAGTTTCCCAATTGAGAGAGATTGGACAAAAATAACTGAAGAAGACAAAAGAGCCAAGAGGATTGTGCCTGCGCAAAATACTATTGTCCAACATATTACCCCGACAGCAGAAGAACTAGAGTCAGTTGTAGAAAAGTTAACAAATAGGCAATTTCCAGAGCTTTCATTGGGAGACTATACTGCGGTCATGGGGGACCCAAGGGACAGACGAAGAGCGCCACCAGATTTAGCCCGTCTTATTGATGCAATTCTGTATTCTGATGATATGTCCGTTAGGGGCATAATAAGGTTTTGACAACACGCTACCGGGGGCACAAATGGCATGATCGACTTGGAGGCGCCCCATGAGCCAGATAAAAAACATGTGTTTGTAAAACGTTATCCAACTGCCGGAGCAGTTGAAAGAGTATTCACAGACTTTTACAAGCTAAAGACAGCAGGAGTCCAAGTCCTTCATGAACCTGTTGCATTTAATCAAAACCAGGAAGGCTGGGGTGTTGTGTCAAAAGCATCACTGCTTACGACAACGGCAGAGGTGGTCAGGGCGGTAAAATCCCTGAATGATCAAAGTGCATATCTGGCTTTTGTTGACGCACTTATACGAGTTGATCTTGAACAACTATTTAAATTTGTTTCAGCGATGGGGCAACCGCATGATGAAAGCAGACGCGCACAAGTGCTTCACCAGTATCGTCAGAAATTGGCAACAATCCCCGAAGACTTGTCAATAGCTTCAGGAGTTGACTGGACTGAAAATGAGAGGAGATTGTTTATTACGTCGCTTGATCCCTTCGATGACCTTGAATTGTGGCCTGGCGCTGTTTTTAGCCCTAAAATCGACAACAAGATATTTAACCACGGGCTCAGGCTTGGCAGATTAACGGCAAATGACGCTGATGTTAAACCAATTGTTTATTCTCCCATGTCCCAATTGAGACGATTTATATTGAGTTCATTTGATCGGAAAAAAACATTACCCGCTCCCAGCAGCTATCCAGACTTCTTTGCAGGTCTTAACCCAGCAGAAAAAGTCCAGTTTAGAGCTATTGCTAACGATGCAATGAGCTTATCGGGAATTGAAGATGGCAATGAGCTATACAAACAAATATGTAACTCACTTACACCACAACAACTCAATAAGTACGGCTTATCCAATAAAACGCATCGATACGGCCTAAACACGCGGCAGCGAAACCAACGGGATCAGCATGACATAAATGCACGGCAACAGGATCCAAATGACGTTAGCATACAAAGCGGAAAGTATGGCATAATCGCGGAACAACGTGACCCATTTATTTACGCTGAAACAAAAAAAAGGTTTGCATTGCTTGAATATGATGGAAGTCCTTGCGTGATTTGGGAAGACGTTTCCCATACAATAGGCGCTCCTGGCCTCGTTCCAATGCATTTACGGCCTCAGTATATGGCCCTTGCCGTTCAACACCTGCTCAGATTGGATCCTTCCTTAGATAAGGCAAGCCTATGGCCAGGCATGCTCCAAGCGTTCGTTTTAAAAGATCTTAGAAAGCTGCAGGTCACAGAACTATACATGCTTGCCAATTTAAGGGGCAGTCCTCAAGATAGAGAAACAAGTCACAAAGCATATGAAGATGAATGGCGGGATTATGCAGTGTTATCACAGCGCGAGGCCTATGCTGCGATTGTCCTTGCCTCGGAATGCCCTGAGGGGCCCTTTGACGAACAGTTAAAAATCCTCACTCAGGTCTATTCTGGAAATAATCCAAGAGTATCCTTAAGGAATCCAGGAATAAGTTTAGCAAGCCCTCTTAATGGTTATGCAAAATCAATTCGTGGCCAGATTACCTCCGTTGAAAGGCTTTTGGAACACCCTCCTGAAAGGAAACGCTTAGAGGAACTTGCGAGAGGCTCTTACCCTCATTAAAGCGCCAGCACAAGGTACGGCCCCAGAAGGCAAAAGGCCCTGTTGGAAATGTCAATGGAGTGGTGAACCAGCCAATAATCGGCATGCGACAGCTTCTTCTTGAAAAGGTTATGCGCCTCGTCAACAATCCTGTTTCGCTCAGCCCTCAAAAAGACAACTTTCGCCGGGTCAAACTTATAGAACAAGTCGTAATAGACCCTCAAGAGCTTGCTGGCAGACTCAAAAAGGCCAATAGCCTCCTTATTCAGCTTAATGCTTGGGTTCAAATTCGAAAAATGGTGGCATATGTACTTATACTCATCTGCGACGTGCTCAAGCTCCTCAACAATGTAGTAAATGGGGCCAAGCTTGGCAAATGAAAAAGCACTGTTCTTCTTGTTCAAAGCCCTCCTGCACACAATCGTGAAACGGTTATTAGCCTCCTCAAGCATGGCAACGTTTTTCAGGTGAACGTAAGTGCCTTTCTTAAGGTTTGTAACAGCGTCCTCTGCCATGTTCAGCAAGAGAAGGAAAATCCTCCTCAAAAGCGAATCAAACTCCTCAATCGGACCCGAAACATACTTTATGACGCAGTAATTTTGCCCCTGCTCAAGAATTTCAAAGCCAACAGCCTCCTTAGCAATTGCATCCTGGACTTGGTACGCCATCTCCGGGTTGCTAAATGTGACTTTCAGCTCATCAACGCCCTTTTTGTAAAGGGCGCGGATGCACCTGGAACTCATGTCATTCAGGTTGCTGATATCCAGCTCTGCAACCTGAACAGAAGGCATTCCATTAGATGAAACAATAATCTTATCCCCATCCTCCAGAACGTCAATCTCCGCTCCCCTAAGAATGTTATGCGCCTTTGCCCACTGCCTCGGAAGCGAGATAAGCTGAGTAGAGCCAGCAATTTGTATTACCTTTCGTTTCATCTAACACACCCCCCAAAAATTAAAGGCGATTAAGCCAGATTCATGCTTTACCTTGCAACTATCTTTATTTAAATTTTTCGGTTCTTATAAAAAGTTAATACTTTTTATAAAATATAATCAAAACCTATATAAAAATGGCATTCATTAGCCAAGAGAACAAAACTGAAAAACTGTCAAGGAAATGGGGGGGAAATGCGTTCAATCACTGGTTCAACAAGAGGGGCATGCCTGCTTTGCGCAGAGTCGATAACAAACCCGGTCTGCTACGGCTGCCTTCAGTCTGAAATAGAGGATTGGCTTTCTGACAGGATGCCAAAACTGGTGGCAAGGCTAAGGAAGGCAGGAGGCTCGTTCAAATCATACACATACCCTGTCACTGACTGCATGTTATGCGGCAACAACATGAACGTCTGCAGCCAGTGCTATTGCAGGGAGGTGACCAAGCTTTTTGAAAATTATCCGAGATTGGGTGAGGAATTCCTTGAATTCTTCAATTTTGAGCTTAGGGGGGACCAATCCATGGATCTTGAAACTTAGATCATGGTAAAAGAGGAAATACAACAATAGGGCGAGGAGGTGGTAGTAGTGAAAAGGCAAACAAACAGCTTTCTGGATGCCGATAGTCTAGAAGTAATGACGGGAGAGGTTGAAGAGCTCGAAAATGATGAGCTTTCAATGGAGGAAGCTGGATTTCTCCAAGGCTATGAAGACGACGTTTACGACGACATCGACATCTTTGATGAGTGAGCAGTATTTTTCAGCAATAAAGCAACTGCACCAAAAACACCGGCTGAATCTCCAAGCCGGTTTTTTACAATCTTAACACCGCTAAAAAAAGCAGGGTATGCGCGTTTTCTTGCTGACGTCCTTATGCCAGAGTAAAAGCTTTCTGGAAGGTTGCTCAAACCGCCGCCCAAAACTATCACATTTGGGTTGAACATATTGACTAGGTTTGCAAGCCCTATTCCGAATTTATCAAAGGTTTCTTTCATAAGCTTCCTAGCAACAGCGTCATTCCCCTTTCTCGCAGCATGGTAAATAGCTGAAGCATCTGCGCCCTTAATTTTGCCACCCAAACGCTTATACCGCAGTTCAATCTGCTTGCCTGAGCACCAAGCCTCAAAATGGCCAGCCTGGCCACAAGCGCACTTTGGACCCGAAGGGTCAATAACAGTGTGGCCAAAGTGCCCTGCACCGCCGTCCCTTCCCCTGCAAAGCCTGCCATCCAGAACCAGTCCGCAGCCAATGCCCGTTCCTACGATAAGGCCAATAACATTCTTCCTGCCCCTGCCAGCACCAAATGTTGACTCTGCAAGCGCAAAGCAAATGCTATCGTTCTCTATTTTCAAAGGGCAGGTGATTCCAATTTTCCTGAGCTCACTTGCAAGCAACTGCCTGAGCCTGACCTTACGAAGGGCAGGGATGTTTGGACACATCTCCAGCTTACCGTTCCTCAAGAAACCAGAACAGCCAAGGCCAATGCCAGAAAGGCGGTATCCACTTATTTTGTGCCTGCCAAAAGAGTCAAGGATGGATACAACTGAAGCAATATTCCTGATTACTTTTTTCGCTGATGAATGAGCTTCAGTTGGCAGCCTGACCCGCTTAAGGACAGAAGGCAACCGTGAAACTGAATCAGCCCTTGCAATAATGCCCTCTATTTTTGTTCCGCCAACATCAAGGCCGATGACTATAACCATGACCTTCCCCTACTGCCTAAAACTCTTATTCGCCTAGAAACAACGCGCTGTATTGAGGAAATTGCAGCTGAGAGTATCTCCCTAGGGTCGTAAATGCCTGGCTCATCATTAAGGAACTTCCTGACAGATGATGTAAAGGCCAATCTTAAATCCGTATCCTCATTCACCTTGCAAATACCAAGCCTGACAGCCTTCCTAATCTGAAACTCAGGAACTCCAGCAGCACCAGAAATCTTGCCACCATTCCTGTTAATTGATGAAACTAGCGTTTTAGGAACTGAAGAAGCCCCGTGCAGAACCAGAGGGACGCCAACCCACTCATGAATTTGAGAAAGCCTTTCCAAATCCAGCCTTGGAACACCGCTAAACTTATATGCCCCGTGGGATGTGCCGACTGCAACAGCGAGGGAGTCGCAACCAGTCTTTTCAACAAACAACCTTGCAGCTTTAGGATCAGTATACGTGTTCCTGGATGAAAAAACCTCATCCTCCCTTCCCTTCAGCTGGCCAAGCTCTGCTTCAACTGAAACTCCCTTCCTGTGAGCCAAGGCTGAAACTTTTCTCGTTATCAGAACATTGGCCTCAAAAGGCAGGGCCGAGCCATCAATCATGACAGAAGAAAATCCAAGACCAATGCAGTCCTTCACAACACCAAGTTCCTTCCCATGGTCAAGGTGCAGTGCAACAGGAACTGGAGACTTCCTTGCAAGCTCCATTGCAAGCCCGGCAAGCTCAAAACCCCCATATTTCAAAGCTGCTGATGAAAGTTGGAGGAAAATCGGTGCATTCTCAGATGCTGCAGCATTGATTATCGCTTTTGTAATTTCCAGGTTGTTAGTATTAAACGCGCCAACAGCATAGCCGTTCTTCCTTGCATCATGCAAAAGACTCTTTCCTGGAAAAAGCGCCATCAAATCCTCCTTACCGCAAGATCTTTGCCCTTCATGAACCTGCTAAGGGCGCTTGCCTTCATTGAAAAGTGTGCACCTTTGTGGGTTAGCTTCATTGCGGCTGCTGACACTGCAACCTTCAAGGCTGACTCAACAGACTTACCCAAGCAGAATGAAGCGGCAAAAGCGCCGGCAAAAGCATCACCTGCCCCTGTGGTGTCAATAACCTTCACTTGAACTGCTCCAATATGAAAAAAACGACCATTGGCACGCACATAAGCACCTTCAACATCCCTGGTCACAACGCACACCTTGCCCGGAAGGGAGGAAAGGATTTCTTTAATCAAGGACTTGCCTGTAAAGTAGCTTGCCTCCTCAAAGTTCATAATAACAACATCAAACTGGCCAAGCCGCTTCAAGTTTGGAAGCCACCGATGGAGCATTGTAATGCTTGGCGCGAAAACAACAGGAGCCTTACGCTGCCTTGCAAGCCTGACAAGCTTCACAAAAAGCGCAAAGTTCTTCTGGGACACCAATGAAGTCACAAAGACATTTCTGGCGCCATCAACTATCTGGCCTGAAACATTTTCTGGCCCCAGGAACTCATTGGCACCCTTGAACACAAGCATTGACTTCTCGCCGCCGGATAAAATGCTGAGGCCAACGCCCGTCTGAGAACCCTTTACAACGCAAACAGAGTCGGTGGAAACTGCATTCTTCCTCAGGTCTTCAAGGACTATCCTGCCAAATGAGTCATTGCCAACTGCAGACAAGAGCCTGACAGACGAGCCTAATACCCGCATCATAACCGCGGGGTTTGCAGCGCTGCCACCAGGGTGGATCTCAACATTCTCAAGCTCTGATTTTGAGGCAAAGGATATGCAAACAAGCCTTTCAACATGCTTCCCGCCAATGTCAATACGCTCAACATCCCTTGTTTTGGCAATAACATCAAGCGTTGAACTGCCAACTACGAGAAAATCAACACCCTTTTTCATGGATTAATCTTCAGCTCGGAGATTTATAAACTTTTTGGGTTATATTATAGACCTTGTCTGGACTATAAACTCCAAAGAAAAATATCAAAGCTTAATTTCCCTTGTAAAGCTCCTCGCCCGGGATTGGCTTGCTATCCTCTTTTTTGGAGTTTTTTCTTGCCAGAAGGATTATAACAATTGCTATCAGTCCGATAATGGTTGCGGCAATAATTATTCCGGTTTTCATGCTTGTTTTGCTATTTTCATTGGTTTCTTCAAAAAGGCAGTCAAATGGGCACGAGCTGGCTTCATCAACTTCGCATTTGTCGTTTCCGCAAATTTGACTGAATCTTGACACGTCAACTTCTGCCATTGTGGTTCCGTCTGGCTTTGATAGCTTTATGAGAGAGCCTTCTGGGAAGTATGCTGCCGTAATCGTGTTAGAGCCTATTGTTCCGCTTACCGTTTCCATTTCTACAATGCCTTCTTCTGGAGAGGTCTCTTCATAGGAGTGTTTTTCATACTGGAACTGGGTCTCATAAGGGAATGTGAACGTGTCTAAGACTTTATTTCCTGCTGATAAAAGCGTATAGCGGTAATCTCCTCCAGAATTGGAAGCGAATCCCTCCTTAACATAAGCGTCAGCAGTTACAGCGCCCCCGCTATTCGTGATTTCAACCACATATATTCTTTGCTCAGCATTCACTGCCTGCGAAACAACAGCAACTATTATCACCAGCAATAATGCAAAAAGGGAAATTTTCATTTTGCCATTCCCTTTGTCAGCTTATCCCACAATATCTTCTTCTCCACAGGGTTAAACCCGTTAACTAAGTCATCGTCCCTGCAAGTCATCTGCTTGTTGGTTTTCCATGGCTTATACCGATCATTATAGGGCACGTTTTCTCCTTTTTCGTTTGGGCCGTCGCCGCAGCCGGGGTAGCAGCCTATCTGGCCCCATTTCAGGTATTCCGGCTTGTTCCATTCAGTGCAGGGCTGGTCTGAAGCTATTTGCGTTTCCCCGCAGGCCTCTAAATGGTAATTGGCTCTGGCAGGGATGCTTCTTGCCGGCGCATAGCAGGTGTGCGGCAAATCCCCGAATGCGTGGCCAACCTCATGCATTGCACTGTACTTAACGCTCTTATCCCAGTTCTGCTTTTGACATTCCCCTGTTTTTGAGCATGTCGGCTCTCCTGTTCCAACACCTGCATTGTTGTATGGCGCACTAAGCGCTCCTGCTTCACCGCTATCCTTGGCAATAAAAATTAAATAGTCATATGGGCAGTTGCTTGCAATCTCATTGAGTTTTGACGTATGCGCCCTGCATGAATCATAGCGGTCATCGAAATCCAGCTCAGGCGCAAACTCGTCCACCTTGTATACTGAGAAATAGTCTAAGGCTCTCTTAAAAGGCTCAACTTCCTTAAACGCAGCAGCAACTTCATCAGCGTAAGCATCAAATCTTGCCTGCTCTTCAGGCTTGAACCTGCAGGGAACAATCACAAAATTAACATTGTTTCCCTCGCCAGCCATTTTCTGGCAAGAAGAAGATCCGACAGCATTCAACTGGCCAGAACCAATTTTTTCCATTTTCGAAATATCCGCCGCATCAGGACGCACTTTATTTACTGAAAAAGTAATCAGGCCTGATCTTGTGGCAATTAGGGAGGCACCATAAATCCCGTCATTTTTATTGCCGTCTCCATTCTTGCCATCGTCGAAAAGTT
>CAYUOQ010000022.1:0-10360 GCA_964446445.1 uncultured Methanosarcinales archaeon | reverse complement strand
CCGAAGGATTATTGAAAAAAGGAACGAAATTGCTGAAGAGCTTAGGCAGGCCAGGGCACTGAAGGGAAGGGTCCTGGAACTTGAAGGCATGATTGTAGCGAAGCCCGAATTTTCAAAGGAGATTTCAAAGGTGCATTCTGAGATTCTTGCCTTGAAATCCGAGGTTGATTCAAGGGAAACGGGAGTTTCAAGCTTATCTGGAAGGCTTTCTTCCATTTCAAAGAATGTCAATGAGCTTACATCAAAGGTCAATTCCCTTTCTGCAAATTCTGCCATGAAGGAAGAGCTTGCCGCCTTTACAGACCGGATTGAATCATCCCACAGGGAAGCTTCCCGATCCTTTGCATCTCTGAAAAGGGATGTTGACAAGAAAGTTTCAGGCATGGATGAACATGAAGAAGCCATCAGCAGCCTTTCAGAAAGGCTCAAATCAATAGAGAATTCATTGTCACAATTATCAGAAAAGGTTAACAGGAAAAGCGTTGATAAGTCGTCTTTTGAAGGTGCAGTTTCAGAATTGAAGTCAAAACTGGCCGAAACCAGCAAGCTATTGGAATCGTCCATAAGCGAAGTAAGCCTTGATGATTATGTAACAAAAAGGTCATTAAAGCAACAGCTTTCATCCGCCGGAAACCAAAAAGAGATCGGCAAGCTTAATGATGAGCTGGCGGCTATGAAGGCGAACTTCAACCATGCTGATGAAGCCCTGGGCAAGCTTCACGAGTTTGAAGACAGCTTAAAATCAGCTTCAGATAATTTCAAGAAAGAGCTTAAGAAGCAGCACGAGGCTTTTGATGGAAAAATAAAGTCTTTGGAATCTTCGCATTCTTCTTCAAATGATGCGTTAAAGGCAGAACTTGAGAGCCTGCGGGCTAAGCTTAAGGATGTCTCAAAATCCAGTGAGCAAACTAAGTCTGAAGTCGCCAAAGTGAGCGTTGCTGCAGCAAAGGCAGCAAAAAGCGCAGGGGAAATCCTCGAAGAGGTTGAAAAGCACCCTGAAGAAAAGGAAGGCAAGGGGCCTTCAGCGCTTTTGGTATCCCTGGTTATTTTTGCCCTTGTGGTAGTTGGCGCTTTTGCTTACATCGCCATTAAAGGAACCAATCCGGCCCAAACATCCCTTCCAGGGATAAACGACACTCCGTTTGTAAGCCCAGGAATACCAATTGCTCCGCTTGACAATAAACCAGCATCGCTTACGAACCTGAGCCAGGCTTCTGACAAGGATAAGGCATGCAAGGATGAACTAGAATGCACTGCCCGCTCAAACAATGAATACTGGTTTGGCTGCTACTTCGACAATTCAAGCAGCGAATGCAGGTGCTTCAGCGGGGGGATAAGCAATTGCCCACAGCTGCTCAATATACCTCAATCTGCAGGAAATGATAGGGGAGAGGCAGAACCAGGCAAGCCAAGGCAATTGGCAAAGCAATACTACGCAATTGCTGCATTCATACTGGCAGTTGTTGCATTCCTGTCATATAGGGTTTTGTTTGTAAAGGAGTATCAGGCCGAGACAGAGGCAAAACCAGAACACAAGGCAGAGAAGCCTGCAAAAGCTGCCAGGAAGGAAAAGGAACCCAAGGAAGCCAAAGCTGAAGAAGATGACGTTATAGACCTAGAAGCTTTCTTCGATAAGAAGGAATCAAAGAAAAAGTAAAATTGATAAATAAGCATTTTTCCTGTTTTAACCATGGAAATTTTTTTAGCTTACGTTGGCAAGGCGGATGGTGTTGGCCAAGTTGCGGAACGGCTTAACGATCATTTTCCTTCTGGAACCTGCGTTGCAGTTGTTGGTGGATTTCTTGGGAAGCCAGTGAGACACCTATACATTGCGAATGGCTCAGCCCCTCCAAGATATTTGGGAAGCATGCTTCTCCCAGAGATAGATGACTGCCTTGCTGAAAAGGTCGCAAATAGCGGAGTAGTCATCGGTAATGCTCAAGACATTGGATTGGTTGGCAAGGCTTTGACAGACAAAGGTTATTCAGTGAGGGTTTTGCAACATTAGTCTGATACAAGAATTTTTTCCCTGCTTTTGCTTCCGCTTTTTATCCGCCAGCCTTTTCCTGTTTCCCTTTTAAGGAATCTCAAAAGCTCAGCGTTTGCCTTGTTCTTGTCAGCAGGCTCCTTTACGCTGATTACCCAGGCTTTTTTTCCTTCACTGTAGCCAACAATCTCATTCCTGCTGCTTCCAGCCCTTATTATTACAGGAATTATCTTCAACTTTGAAATCTCAGCAGCATGTTTGCTGGAATCATCCATATTCTCTCCATGTGTGCTTGCATTTTGTGCACTGGAAAAACTTTGTTTCGCCCTCATCGCCAGCCCTCGTCTGCCTCGTCCAGTAGTAGGCCTTGTCATTATGGCATTTAGGGCATTCTATTTCAGTCACTGGCGCTGTTATTTTTTCCTCTGCTGCACCCACCTGCCGTTCCTCATGTTCCGGCTTTTCCCTGACCTTTTCAGTTATCTTTCCAACGGCTTTGTCCTTGCTCGCATAGCCGCAGCTGCAAACTATGGAAACTTTTTCCCCAATTTTTTTTGGAATCAGTATTGAGCCGCACTTTGGGCAGAACATTTCTCATCCCCCTCGTATTGTTCGTACCAAACTCGTAAATGCAATCTTGACATTGCCAATTAGCGGCACCCTTACAAAGCCCGTTCCGATAACTTGCTGCTGGCTTATCATGTTGTCTTGTGGGATCTGATCTTTGTTTGCATCTCCTTTTGTTGAAAAATAATATAGCTCTGATTTGGTTGTTTTCACCACCCTATGAATTACAGGTTCAGGCAAATTTGACCGGAATACGATTATGTCGCCTATCTTGATGTCTTCAGCTTTTTTGCCTCTCACTATTATCAAGTCCCCCTTATTGAAGCCATTGGATAAGGGAAATTCCCTGAACTCCTCTTTGGTTATGTTCAGCTTTTCATAAAATTGGCTGTGGCTTTGCCACCATTCATCAAAGTCGCTCTTGTATTTCATGCTATCGCTCACAACTGCCACGACAGGGTGGCTTGTGTGAAGGACAAGCCCGAGGCCAGGATATAAAAGAAATTTTATTATCAGGAATGCGAGGATTGCATTCACTATCCAACTCCAGATGCTGTTGTCGTTCCAGATGAATTTCCATACTTTTCTTGCAATGTTCAGAACGGTGTCAGCCCAAGACATCCGGCTGTCAAAAGCCACAACCAATAAAAAGCTATCGCTTTTAGCTTATCTGATGAAAAGAAGTTCTAACTATTACGAATCAATACTCCAATTGAGGGGGGAAGACAGGGATATACATGAAGCATTCCAACATGTCTTGGGCAGCATTGACGTCAAAGGCCAGGAGGGCGTATTCATCGCCAAGAAGAAAAGGGTAAAGAATGGCCTTGACATTTACCTAAGCTCAAACGGGTTCGCTGTCGAGGTAGGGAGGGAATTATTCAAGAAGTATGGTGGCGATTTTGTTATCTCCAAAAAACTTTTTTCCCAGCATAAGCAGACAAGCAAGATACTATATAGGGTAACGGTGCTTTTCAGGTTTCCTCCCTTCAAGCTCGGCGAGCCTATCCTTGTCGGAGATGATGCCTTCAAGGTGATTTCAATTGGCAAGAAAGTTGTCCTTGAAGGCATTGAGACCTGCAGGCTGCATGAAATATCTTACAGGGATGCATTGCGCAACTTCCAAAAGCCGGAAAAGGCAAAGGCTATTGTTTCAAAAACAATTCCTCATTTGGAGGTCATCCATCCAAAGAGTTACCAAAGCGTTCCTGTTTTTCCCATCAACAAAAAATCAGGCCTTTCACCAGGAGAGAAAATCAAAGTGCTCATCCATGGGCAAAAGGTCTGGGCAGCCTAATCCTTTTTTCATCTTAACAGCCATACAGGTCTTGAAGCTGCCAGAGGGATTGTTATATTGTCATCAATTCTAACCTTCATCAGCCTTAAGTGCAGCGCTTCAACTGCCATTGCAAGAGCTGATGCGGCAAGGGCAAGCGGGAAGGGAACAAGAACTGATGCCGCCATGCATGCGAAAACAAACCCAAAAACAGAGCCTTCAATTGTTTTCTCTTTTGAGAAGGGCCAGCGGTGCTTTGCCCTGCCAAAAAGCCTTCCGGCTATTGGGCTCATTGAGTCGCCAACGGCAAGCACCAAGATTGCAACTGGAGCCTGTTCCCTAAACAAGGCTGCAGTTATTCCTGAGCCTGCAAACAACATTATGGCCCCTTTGCCAGGGAAATGGGCGAACTCCTTTTTTCTCTCCACTGTGCTCAGCATTCCAAATGCAATCTTTTTCCATTTTCTCAGTATCTTGCTTTTGCCGTCAATCCTTAACAAATAAGAAATCGCCATTCCAAAAGATGCAATGACAAGAAGAATCCACCAAAGTGATGGCCTGCCTTTAACGAACAATGCGATTGCAATGCCGAACGCGGCATGCACTGCCTGCCTCCGCAACTCAACAAAGTCTTCATCACTGACTTTTATGCGGCTTTTAACAAAAGTGGTTACCAAAAGGGAGATGAGTATTGCACCTGCTGTATCGCTAAAGAAGTGGGCATTCGTGTAAACCCTTGAAAAAACAGTAATGCAGGTAAAGATTGCCCAGGTTAGATTAAGAACTGGCGTTGAAAATGCGGCGGAAGCAGCCATTGCAGTATGCCCGCTTGGGAAGGAGAAGTCTGGCGTGCCAAGGAAAGGGCTTCGGTAAATGGCCCCGTCCGGCCTTGGCCTATGCGCTAGCTGCTTTAACAAGGCTGTAAGTGCAAAAGACGCAAGTATTGAAGCACCCATTACAAGTGCTGTCTTTAGCCTTTCAGATTTAGATCTTCTGAAAAGCAAAATTGCAGTCAGGACAAGCAGTGAGATGTAAATTGGAGTGTAAAGCCGTGTGAATTGGTCTAGTGCAATTGTTAAAATATTGCCCTGGAAGGCCTTGATTAGGTTTGCAACTGGCCGGTCGATGAAGAAGCTTCCAGCAAACATTGCTGAGGCTGCAGCTATTGCCAGCTGGGTCCTAGCCGAAGTTTTTGACTTCATAGGATCTTGCCTTGTCCAAAAGGTAAACATCATCTGCAACCATGCTAGTTATCAATTTGCCAGGGTGCTTGCAGCTCCTTTCAATTTTCGCATACAGCTTCCCGTTCTTCTCAAATAGTTGCCTTCCTTTTTTCCCCAAATGCTCATTCTTGAACCTCTCAGAGTGCTCCTTGTTTGAAACAGGAGGACCTGGCCGAATTTCCGGCTCAGGCTCTTTTTTTTCCATTGCAAACCACAAAATTGCTTTCTGTCCCTTGTCCCATTGCCATCCAGATTCAAGAACATTGAAACCTTTTTCGCTTACAACTCTCATTAAATGCTCAAAGGCCTTGACTAGCTTTGCGCCAACAACATCTTCTTTTCCGGTTCTTGGCCTTGCCTCAAGCACAGTCAGCCATTTGCCGCTGTTTTTCTCAAGAAGATTTTCTATTGTTACAGTCTTTTTTTCAAAAGACTCTTTTGCTGGCTTCCTTAGAAGTTCTTCAGAAGCTTCAATGAATCTTTGCAAGGTCTCATTGCTGAGAGCAGCAGTTGCGTTTCTTTCCTTTTGGATGGGGTCAATTACTATTAGCTCGCTTTGCACCTTTGCATCGTTAAGCTCCCTCATCGGATCCCTTCCCCTATAATGAGCTGCGATGTCAATGATGATTTTCTTCTCTAAGGCCATCTGCTTTTTCCATTTTTTAGCTGACTTAAGCAAGTTGAGGAATGATCCGTAGTATGACGTCAGGATTTCACAGGCATATCCAGAAAATCCCCTTATGTGGCTCTCAGCCCCGTATACCCTTTGCGCCTTGCAAAATGCCTTTGTCAGCCTAATCTCATCATAAAGGGATGGCCTTTTCGATGTTTGCTTCTTTACCCATCGGGCATGCAACAGGGAGGCGTCTGTTATGTTTCTGGCCTGGCTCGCACTTTTTATATCCAATATCGGGACAATTTCAAAATTATGCCTGCGGTATTGGACTTTGAAGTAATCCCTGCTTCCGTGCATCCTTTCGTGCCTTGGGAAAGCCCTTTGAACCGCCTTTAAGGCAAGCTCGCTAAGCTCACCGCTTTTATCCCTGTATTTGGAGTAGTTGAAACAAATGAAAACATCAATGTCGTGCATTCCCTTTAGCCAAGTTCCCTTTGCCCCTGAGCCGCCTATGACTGCCTTTGCAGTCTCATGGCATTGCCGGATTGCCCGATCAAGCTTTCCTGTAAAGTCCTTTGCTGCCCTTTCCACAGCCTTGGCTTCCTCGGCTGTTGGCCTCTTTTCTTTTCTAACTTCTTCCAAAAGCGATTCTATCTTCATCTTCCATAACTTCTCTCTACAGCCTTTTAAATGTTGCTAGATGTGAAAAGCCCGCAAACAATTTAAATAGCCTTGTCAAGGGATTCTTTTCCATGACTCGAATAACAAAGCTTGTTATGCAGGGATTCAAGTCATTCGCAAAAAGGACAGAGCTTCCATTTGAGGGCAACTTTTCTGTTATTCTGGGCCCGAATGGCGCAGGCAAGTCTAATGTTTTAGACAGCCTGTGTTTTGTCCTCGGCCGCATCAGCAGCAAAGAGCTCAGGACTGAAAAGCTTTCCCATCTCATTTATAATGGAGGAAAGACAAAGCAGCCAGCCGCCAAGGCAGAGGTCAGCATCTTCTTTGATAATGGCAAGAAAACCTTTCCTTACCCGGAATTGCAGGTCAAGGTAAGCAGGATTATCAAGCCTTCAGGCCAAAGCGTTTACCGCATCAATGACAAGGCGTCTACGAGGCAGGAGATTTTAGACCTCCTGGCCCTTGCCAAGATTGACCCAGAAGGCCACAACATTGTACTTCAGGGGGATATAATACACTTTTGTGAAATGTCCGCCGAGGAACGAAGGCAAGTAATCGAGGAGATTGCAGGCATTTCAGTTTACGAGGACAAGAAGCATAAGGCATTGTCAGAGCTCCAGAAAGTTGATGAGCGCCTCAAGGAAGCTGAAATCCTCCTGAGTGAGAGGAAGACGCACCTTAAAGAACTCAAGCATGACCGTGACCAGGCCTTCAAGTACAAGGAGTTAAACGACAGGATCAGGGCAAACAAGGCAACCTTCCTTCACCTGCAAATCGCCCAGAAAGAATCCAGAAAGCTGGATGTTGAAAATTCAATGGCGTCCAGCCAGAACGAGATTGCAAGCCTGAAAGCGGATATTGAAAAATTCAAGCAGTCTGTGGTGAAGAAGAAAGATGAGCTTGGAATAATCAACGAGGAGCTTGAGCATAAGGCAGAGCAGGAGCAGGTAGCCATTCACAGGAACATAGAGCAACTGAAAGTTACAATTGGAACCAACTCCAGCAGGATTTCACTGGCAGAGAGCGAACTTTCAAAACTATCCGAAAGGCGCGAGCAGCTTAAACTGGACCTTTCGGAGATGGAAGGAAAGATATCCCAGCTTGAATCCTCAAAGTTATCCATTGCAGAGCATGTCAGGAAGCTTTCAGAGGATAGGGCCAGACTCATTGCCAGCATAGAAAAACTTCGTGGCTCTCTAAACACATCAGACCTTTCAAAAATTGAATCTGAGCTTTCAGCAATTGACAAAGAAACGGATGAGAAGCAGCAGGCAATGCAGTCTGCTGTTGAACAAAAACAAAATTTGCTGCGCGAAAAAGACAAGCTTGAGTTCAGGATAAACACCATTGACTCTTCCATGACGAAGGTTAAGGAAATCGAGAAGGAGAAAAAGAAAGAAATTGACGAGCTCCAGCAGAAGCGAACCGACTTTAAAAGAACAGTCCTTGAACTTAACCAGCTGCTGGCAAAGGATTCTTCAATTTCAGCCATGATCGGAGAGGCCAGAAAGCGGATTTCAGGAATTGAGGAAGAAGTTTCAAAGGCGCGTGCAAGGGAGGCAGCAGTCAGGGAACGTGCACTAGGCAACATGGCAGTGCGTTCAATACTTTCACAGAAGTCAATAAGGGGCATTCAAGGCACTGTTTCCCAACTTGGGAAGGTAAAATCAAGCTACGCCCTTGCCCTTGAAGTTGCAGCCGGGCCCAGGGTCAACAGCATCATCGTCGATTCCGATTCCGTTGCTGCAGAATGCATTGCCTTTCTAAAGTCAGAAAGGATCGGGACTGCAGCATTCCTGCCACTGAACAAGATACGGCAGGCAGAGGATAAGGCTTCTGTCAATGAAACCCTTAAGCAGTCCGGCGTTCACGGGCTCGCCATAAATCTCATCAGCTTTGATGAGAAGCTGAGGCCTGCATTTTCCTATGTTTTTGGAAACACAATTGTTGTCGGGTCAATAGAAATTGCCAGGAAGATTGGCATAGGCAAGGCGAGAATGGTAACCCTTGATGGCGATTTGGCCGAGCTTTCAGGAGCAATGCATGGCGGCTTCAGGGAGAGCAAAAAGGAGGCAATGAGCTTTGCAGATATTGATGATGCACAGGCTCAGCAGCTTGAACAAAGGCTTGCAGCACTTGCACAGGAAATTTCAGAAATGGAAGCAGAAAAAGCAGGCGTTGAAGACTCAATAAATGCCCTGCGCCAGAAAAAAGCTGCATTGGAAGGGGACATAATCAAGACAGAGAGAAGTCTTCACCTTGAGTCTTCGGACATGGACGTTTCCAAAAAGCAAAAGGGAGAGTTACAGGAAGAGCTTTCCTCAATTTCTTCAAGACTAAAAGAGGCAGAAATAAAAATCATTGCCCATGCAAAATCAGTTGCTGAGTTTAAGTCAAGAAGGCTAAGCGTAAGGGAACAGCTCTCAAGCATGAGCAACCCGGCATTTATTGCAGAGCTTAATGCACTGGAAAAAAAGAGGCAGGAGCTGTCAGACAAAATCTTGGCACTGGAAAATGAGTCAAAAAACGCAGATGTCCAGATCAATGAAGTTTTTTCCCAAGAGAAACAAAAGCTCAACCAGATCCTGAAACAGCTTGACAAGGATGAAAAGCATTTTAGCGAAGAGAAGGCCCGGCTTATCAAGGAAACCGAGCGCGTCAGGAAAGAGCTCTCAGAGTCAGAGTCAAAGGCTGCTAAGTTCCAGGCCAGGCACAAGGAGCTATTTGCGAAAAGGACGAAGACTGTGGAAGACATCCAATCCGAAGAAGAGAAGGTAATCAGGAAAGAGGAACAGGTAAACTCAATTGAAATAAGGATTAATAACGTTTCGCTAAAGAAGGCTGAGATAATGGCCGATCTTGCAGGCCTCCAGGAAGAATTTTCACAGTACAGCGATGTAAAGCTCCTGGAAGGCGCAGCAGAAGACCAGCTAAAGTCAGAGATTTCACGACATGAAAGAATGGTTATTGAAATGGGAAATGTGAACCTCAAGGCATTGGAAATTTACGATGATGTTGAAAAGCAGTACAATGAGTTGCTCGATAAGAAGGAAAAGCTTGGGAAAGAGAAGGATGACGTCCTTAAGATGATAGCAGAGATTGAGGGAAGGAAGAAGGACTTGTTCATGAACTCATTCATAGTCCTCAACCAGAACTTTTCCAACATCTTTTCCCAGCTTTCCACCAAAGGCCATGCCCACCTAATGATAGAAAACCCCGAGAATCCTTTTGAAGCCGGGGTTAGGATACGGGTAAACCTGGCAGGTGAAAAGTTCCTTGACATAAGAAGCCTTTCAGGAGGGGAAAAGACAATGACTGCCCTTGCCCTTATCTTTGCAATACAGGAATACGAGCCGGCTTCTTTCTACATCTTTGATGAAGTAGATGCTGCACTTGACAAGCGCAACTCAGAGAAGCTTTCAAAGCTGATAAAAAAATACAGCGAGAGGGCACAATACATCATCATAAGCCACAATGACGCCCTTATGGCCGAGGGCGAGACGCTTTACGGCGTTTCAATGGACGAGCACGGCATGAGCAACGTGGTCAGCCTGAAGGTGTAATTATAGCGGCGGAACTTAATAACCGTATATCAATAGTAAGCTCCGCCGCATATAGGAGAGAAAGATATTATTACGAAAATTAAGTTCCTCTCCTATAAGTAAATATCACAAAGAAACTTTTTCTCCAGCCGCAGAGCACTCAATTTCTACCAAGGCTCCAAGCGGCAGCTGCTTTACAGCGACAGCAACTCTGGCCGGTGGTTCTGAAATGAAGCTTTTGGCGTAAATTTCGTTTACGACCTGATAATCCTTCATATCGATAATATAAATTCTTATCTTGACAATTTCGCTGTAGCCCCAACCAGCGGCATTAAGTATTGCTTTTATGTTGGCCATTGCTTGTTGTGTCTCTGCAACGATTCCGCCTTCCACAAGTTTTCCTGTTTCTGGGTTTATCCCTATTTGTCCAGATAACTCCAGTATCTGTGTTTCGCTGTGCAACATGGC
>CAYUOQ010000021.1:6760-11208 GCA_964446445.1 uncultured Methanosarcinales archaeon | reverse complement strand
ACTTTTCTCAAGAAGCTAGAGAATTAAAGTTTACACAATTAACTTGACTTTGCCAGGAGTAGCAACATTTTTAAATGACCTTCTTTTCCGGATTTTCAGTAAAATGAGAGAAAACGCATCAGAACCAAAGGATGGCAAAAAGGAAAGCGTAAATCCCTTTTCAGCAGACGCATCAAAGCTCATAGAGGCAGTTGCACATGAGCTAAAGGCAATCCAGCAGATAAAGCCTCCAGCCTGGTCGGCATTTGTTAAAACAGGGATTAACCGGGAAAGGCCCCCAGTCAGCAAAGACTGGTGGTATGTCAGGACCGCATCAATCTTAAGAACTGTTGCAAGGCTTGGCCCTGTTGGCACTTCAAAGTTAAGGACAAAGTATGGCGGGAAGCACAGCAGGGGGTATAAGTCTGAGAGGTTCGCCAGGGGCTCAGGAAGCATAATCAGAAAGGCTTTACAGCAGCTTGAAAAAGCAGGGCTTATCAAGCAAACGTCAAAAGGCATCCACAAGGGCAGAGTTACAACTGAAAAGGCAACAGCCTTAATGAGCGCAGCTGCATCAAGATTAAAATAAAATGAATAATCTTGATGAGCTTAAAAATAAAAAACTTGAACAGCTAAGGAAAGCTTACGCTGAACAGGCGCAAAACCAGGCAAAGGAAAGGCAGGAGGCCTCACAACTTGAGATTGTTGAGGAGGCTGTGAAGGCGCACTTTACCAGGCAAGCCCTGCAGAGGTTTGGGGCAATAAAGCTGGCTCACCCCGAGACGGCAACGGGAATTGTAGTGGGCCTAGCCCACTTGATTGAGGCAGGAAGGCTTACAGGAATGCTCGACGATGAGCAGCTTGCCGATGTGGCAAGGCAGATTTCGAGCAGTGAATTGCAGAAAAGGCAAACAAGGATCATAAGAAAATAAGAAAATGGCAAGGTACAAACACCCCAGCAGGAAGCAAAGATTGGTGAAGGAAGGCGACCATACAAAGTGGGCTCCATTCTGGACAGTGCCAAAGATATATGGAAAGGGCAGGAAAGTTCACCCTGGAAGGCATACCACTGTCAAGAGAAGCTGGCGCAGAAACAAGTTAAAGGCTTAACAATGCTGTGATTAAAATGGCTGATGCAGAAAGAACAATGACCGTGGATTTGAGAAGGGACTTCATTGATACTCCTCTATATAAAAGGGCCAAAAAGGCAGTTACCTCCCTTAGGGCCAGGATAATGAGCCAAACAAAGGCCACTGAAGTTAAGATTGGAAAATACCTGAATCTCAAGCTATGGGAGCGTGGGATGAGAAATCCCGCCCATAAAGTTACTTTTGTTGTGACCAAAAATGACAAGGGGGTTGTAACAGCAGAATTGCCAAACATTCCTCAAAAGAAACAAAAAGAAGAGAAAACAAAGCCTCCAACAGAGCAGGCCAAAGCACCCGAACAAAAGCAGGCCACACCAGATGCAGATACAAAAAAGGCTCCAGAAGCAAAGAAAGCCTAATTTTTCTTCCGCAACCTTTTTAACAAGCTAAATGGAAATAAGCGAAGTGGAATCAACTTCAGTTGCCATTGCAAACCAGGAACGAATTCTTGAGTCAGCCATGAGCCTTCTCATTGATAACCGAAGAACTAGGGCAGGCTGCACTTTTACAGTTCCATCACCCTACGAGTACAGGCACCAGTGGCTATGGGACAGCTGCTTCCACTCAATTGTGTTAAGGCATTTTGACACTGAAGCCGCAGAAAATGAGCTGAGAAGCCTGCTTTCAACCCAGCGCCACAGCGGGATGGTGCCTCACGAAAGCAATACCGAAGCATTTGGCATTAGGCTACCATTCAAGAGCAGAATAACACAGCCCCCTTTTATAGCCAGAGCGGCCTTGGACGTTTACGAGAAAAGCGGAAATAAGGAATTCCTGCAGGAAATATTCCCAAAGCTGCATGCCTACCACATCTGGCTTGAAAAGCAAAGGGTTGAAAGCGGGGTAATTAACGTCCTGGACTCTAATGAGAGTGGGGAGGATAACTCAATCCTTTGGGATTACGAATACAGGGTGCCAGTGCATAAGACATACCTCAGATGGCTAAGCAGCTATCTTCCATTCTATCCGCAAAAATCAGCCATAAAAAGTGTAAATTCCACTTCAGTATATGCGGATGCCCTTGAATGCATGTCAGCAATATCCAAGCGGCTGAAAATGACAGACCTGGAAAGAATGTACTCAGCCAAAAAAGGCTCAGTTATCAGCGCAATGAGGAAGGCATTCAGGAATTATGACGGGATTTATTATAACCTGACTCATAAGGGAAAGATGATACTAAACAAGACCCATAGCATCTTTTCACCCATGTTTTGCGGAGCAATTGAAAAAAAACAGGCAAGAAAGATTGTTGATGAACACTTCTTTAACAAGGACGAATTCTGGACCAAGTTTCCAATCCCCACGGTCGCCAAAAAAGATGCTAAATTCTCCCCTACAGATTATTGGAGAGGGCCAACGCGGATAAACATAAACTGGATGACCAACAAGGGCCTATTGAAGTACGGATTTAAAGATGCTGCTGCAGACCTTCTCGGAAGGACTGCTGCCCTGGTAATGAAAAGCGGATTCCGCGAATATTACAACCCACTCACAGGTGATGGCCTGGGTGCAAAGCAGTTTGGGTGGAGCACACTGGTTGCGGACATGATAATGGCCTGACAAGGCATTGCTTTATAAATAGGAGCTGATTTCACATACGAATCCGGCAAAGGCCAAACATGGGCCGAGAACAATGCAAAACCGGATTTTGATGCTATTGTTCTCAAAATTTTTAACAACCAGGAGTGAGTTAAATGAAATTCGAGCAATTTAATTTGAATCCAGAGTTACTTAAGGCAGTTAAAGGAATTGGATTTGAGGATGCAACCCCAATTCAGGAAAAATGCATCCCTGAAATAATGGCCGGGAAGGATGTCGTTGGCCAGTCAAGCACAGGTTCAGGAAAGACAGCAGCCTTTGGGCTTCCCATCCTTCAAAAAATACACCCTGGAAAAGGGCTTCAGGCGCTAGTTTTGACACCAACAAGGGAACTTTGCGTGCAGGTAACTGAGGCCATGAACGAATTTGGAAGGCATGTCCGAAGCAGGGCGGCAAGCGTTTATGGAGGCGTAGGCATAGAACCGCAAATACATGCAATCAGGACGGCAGATGTTGTTGTTGGAACCCCAGGAAGAATCCTAGACCACCTGGAAAGAAGGACAATCTCTTTTGACAAAGTCAGATTCCTTGTCCTTGACGAAGCTGACAAGATGTTTGAGATGGGATTCGTAGAAGCTGTTGAAAACATAATCAGGCAGGTGCCTAAGGACAGGCAAACCCTCCTTTTCAGCGCAACATTCTCATCAACAATCCACGACCTTGTAAGGAAGCATCTCAGGTCCCCGGTTACAATAAAGGGTGAAACACACGTCGACAAAAGCCTGCTAAGGCAGGTGTATTACGATGTCAAGTCGTATGACAAGTTTTCACTGCTCGTTCACCTGTTGAAGAATAACCCACAAGGCCTTGCACTCATATTTTGCGCAACCCGAAGGGAAGTTGACGTCGTTGCAAAAAACCTAAAAACGCAGGGCGTGAAAGCAATGGCAATCCACGGCGGCCTGACACAAAGCAGAAGACTTCATGCCCTCGAATCGTTAAGGAGAGGCAGGGCAAACGTGCTAGTCGCAACAGACGTTGCAGCAAGAGGGCTTGACATAAAGGACGTATCACATGTTTACAACTACGACGTGCCAAAGACATCAGAGGAATACGTTCACAGGATAGGCAGGACGGCAAGGGCAGGCGAAGCTGGCGACGCAGTAACTCTGCTATCTGAAAGGGACTATGAAAATTTCAATAGCGTTCTCAGGGACAGGAGCCTGGACATAAGAAAGGCAGAAGCTCCCACATTCGAGAAGCTGAGGTTTGAAAGGATGGTGTCATCGCACCACGAATTCTCCGGAAGGCCGAGAAGGCCTTATGGGCAATCGCAATCCAGGGGCGGCTACGGCCACGCCAGGAGGTACGGCGATTCCGACAGGCCAAGCTATGGCGAGAGAAGGAGCAGCTATGACTCTGACTCCAGCACAGGCTCATCCGGCTACAGGCCACGCCACAGGGAGGGCGGCGGCTACCACAGGGGCCAGAACCGGAGCTAAAGACGCCAGCCGCCAGCGCAAGCTTTTTAAACCCCCCATTAATCCTGAAACGAATATGGCTGAAGCGAAAGTTAAGATAATCAAGAAGAAATGGCTCTCAATCAAGGCAAGCAAGTTCTTCGGAAGCGAGCCCTTGGGAGAATGCTACGTGCAAGGCCCTGACAAGCTTACCGGAAGGACAATAACTGCCAACCTTGCAAACCTGACCGGAGACATAAGACAGCAGTCAGTCACCCTCAGGTTCATTGTAAACACGCTTGACGGGGAAACCGGAGTTGCT
>CAYUOQ010000021.1:5681-6750 GCA_964446445.1 uncultured Methanosarcinales archaeon | reverse complement strand
TAAGACGCATGGCAAGAAGGGGCTCAGACAGGATTGATGATACCATTGAATGCGAAACAAGCGACGGCCAACAAATCATAATCAAGCCGATGATCATAACAAAAGCCCTAACCAACAGCGAAATACACCGCTCATTGAGAAAGCTTTTATCCAGCAGCATTGCAAAGAACGTGAAAAAGCATGCTTTTGAGGAACTGATAAACGAAATAATAACATCCAAGATCCAAATGGCCATAAAGACAGAACTAAAGAAAGTCTACCCTTTAAAGGCAGTTGAAATAAAGTCACTGAAGCTTTTGGGAAACAAAAAAAACCAACCTGAAATGCCTTCAGAAGAAGCTCCAGAAGCAACAAAGGCTGAAGCCTAATTCTTATTTTAAAGTGGTTAACAATCTTCTTAAAGTAAACAGCAAAGGGTAATAATGCTAGCTAGAAGCCTAAAAAAAACGTGTTTTGACAATGGATGAAATAGATGAGACAGAAGAGGTAAAGACAGGCGCAGACAGGCTTCTTGAACTTGTCAACTCATCAAGGGAGATGGCAATGGCCGAAGCAGCCCGGAAGCTTGGGGTTGACATTTCAACTATTGAGGCATGGTCCAATTTCCTGGAAGAAGATGGCCTTGTAACCGTTAAATACAAGTTTACCACACCTTATGTTGCGCTGCCAGACAACCCCAACCCGAAAAAAAAGAAAATTGAAAACGAACAAAAGCAGGGCGAAGAAATTGAGTTTGACCATGTCAAGCAGAATATTGAAGGAATGAGGGATTCAGTAGCAAAGGCAGCTGAAGAAAAACAAACAGGGGAGTTTGGAATGCTAAAGCAAACCTATAATCTCCTTCTTTCAAAGCTCAAATCAGTAAATGACCTTGTTGTTGAGCAAGCTCAAATCGCGCCCCAAAAAAAAGTCCAGCTCAATGATTCCATAAAGGCTGTTGAGGAAACTCTCCATATGGCAGCAGCGCAGGCTTCACAAGGAAGGTTCGACCAGGCAAACATTTCCTACGAAAGGCTGGACGTGCAGGCAAGAACAGCAATAGACGAACTGGACCGCGTTTACGGGCAGA
>CAYUOQ010000021.1:4385-5671 GCA_964446445.1 uncultured Methanosarcinales archaeon | reverse complement strand
GCATTGAACGCCATGAAGGAAACAAAGGACTACAAGGACCTGCTTGCCAACGCATACCAGCTAATAAGCGAGGGAAAAGTCCAGGAGGCAAACGAGGTTTATGAAAGGCTGCGATTTGCCGACTCAAACCTTGCAAAGGACTTCCTGGAGAAAAAAAAGCAGATGGAAGATGACCTTGTGAAACTCAACAAGGACCTTGCCAAGAGTGTTGAACAGCTCAATATCGAAAAGCTGAACCAAGTCAAGAAGAGAATTGAGGCAGTCCTGCATGCGGGCAACAACTTCCTAAGGAAAGGAGAGTTTGATACTGCAGAATCATACTACCTTGCAATAAGGCGCGAATACGATTCATTACCGGCTGGCTTCACAGAAGATAAAAAGGAAATGCAGCAGGCCATCCTTAAGTTTTACACCATACTGGCATCAAAAAGGGAAAGGACAATCAGGAAGAAATTCGAAGATTATTCCGGCCAAATAAGCGAACTTCTAAAGGACATACCTGATCAACTTAAAGACAACAAGCTGGAGGATGCAATAACCTCATACAACCAACTAAAAACCGCATATAACAGCCTGCCTGCAGGCTTCCTAAAGGAAAAGTTAGAGCTGCAGTCAAAAATAATGCCAATGCATTCCGCCATAATATCAACATACACAAAGGAGTCAGTCGGCAAGCTGAAATCGAAGTCTGCGGAAATTATCCAGCTCATTGCAAAAATGAATGCACATACCGAGAGGAATGAGCTCGCCGAAGCTGAAAGCACGTATGAGGAAATCAAAAAGCTTCACAGGGAAATGCCAAAAGGGTTCCTGCATGAGGAGACCACCCTGCAAAGCCAAATTGTAAACGCTTACGAAAATCTCTTGGGGAAAGCGAAGCATGAAGAGGCTTCAGAAGTAGGCTTAAAGCTCTCTAAAATCAACCATCTGATGGGACAGGCAGAGACCTCCCTGAAGAGGAAGGACTACAAAACAGCAAATGTCTCATACAGCCAAATGGTTGTGCTATACCAAAGCCTGCCAACAGGGCTTGTAATGCAAAAAAAAGACATGAGAGAGAAAATGCTTCACCTGTACAAGCAGATACTGGCAATGAATGGACAAGCCAAGATTCCGCCAATGGCAAATTCTGGACAGCCAAAAGCCCAAGAGATAAAAACGGACAGAATAGAAGAACAGCAACAGCCAGTCAAAGAAAACGAAGGCCGACATGAAAAGAGGGAAACGCAGGAGGCGCCTCTGGAAAAAGTTAAAGAGGCGGTTGAAGCCGGTAATGAAAATGATAA
>CAYUOQ010000021.1:3230-4372 GCA_964446445.1 uncultured Methanosarcinales archaeon | reverse complement strand
CCCATGCCTATTGAGATCCAGGCAGGGGAAAGCCAAAAGCTCGATGAAGAAATATGCGACATAGAAAGAAAGATTAAAGAACTTAGGAACGTAAGCAGAGCAACAGTCAAATTTCCCCAAAGCCATGCATAAGAAAAAAGAGGCAATGATTTGAAAGCAGACCAATCACCAGAAAATGCAAAACAGATTGTGGATTCCTACAAGCTTGAAGTTGAAGGCGTGGTAGTCAATGTCAGGATATTCACAACTGAAGACGAGCCTGTTCCAATATACTCAATATCCTTCCTGAACATAAGCGAAGCGACGCTAAGAATCCCTAACAAGCTAAGGGAGGAGTTTCTTTCCAAGGTTGTAATAGGAGCAATAGAGCTTGATGAGGATGCAGGCGCAGACATCAAGAAGAAGTTTGAAAATGAGATAAGGATACTCATCAAAAAATATTTCCCGGGAATTGACAACGACACAACAAACCTTCTCGTAAGCCACATAATGCAGCAAAATGTCGGCCTTGGAAACATAGAAATACTGCTCAAGGACAAGAATCTCGAAGAAATCGTAGTCAACAACTCAACAGAGCCAATCTGGGTCTACCACAGAAAGCACGGATGGCTAAAAACAAACCTAACGCTTCCAGACGAAGCGAGGATAAGGCACTATGCAACAACAATAGGCAGGGGCATAGGAAAGGAAATAACCCTGCTACAGCCATTAATGGATGCAAACCTGAGAACGGGAGATAGGGTCAATGCAACCCTCTCGCCCATCTCAAGCAAAGGCAATACGATAACCATAAGAAAATTCTCAGAAAAGCCATGGTCGATAACAGACCTCATCCTCGGAGGAACGCTAAACCTGGAAACATCAGCATGGGTATGGCTGTGCGTCCAGCACGAGCTTTCACTCATAATAGCCGGAGGAACAGGCTCAGGAAAAACATCAGCGCTAAACGCGATTGCAAACTTCTTCCCGCCAAACCAAAGAATAATCTCAATAGAAGACACGCGAGAACTGACCTTGCCAAACACCTTGCACTGGGTGCCCCTCGCTACAAGGCTTGCCAACCCCGAAGGAAAAGGAGAGGTGACGATGCTAGACCTGGTTGTGAACAGCCTAAGGATGAGGCCCGACAGGATATTGATGGG
>CAYUOQ010000021.1:0-3220 GCA_964446445.1 uncultured Methanosarcinales archaeon | reverse complement strand
TAAGAAGGAAAACAGAGGCAGAAGTCCTTTTTGAGGCAATGCACACAGGCCACAGCGTATATGGGACACTGCACGCAAACTCTGCAGAAGAGACCATCGCAAGGCTGACAAATCCGCCTATTGAAGTTCCAAAATCAGTACTGTCATCCCTGTCAGCAATACTGGTGCAAAACAGGAACAGGAGAACAGGCCTCAGGAGAACCCTCCAGTTTGCAGAGATAGAGCCAAACGGCGATTCCAAGGTAATAATCCAACTTGACGTTGCAAAAGACAAGCTAACACAGACAGGAGCACCCTCAAGGCTTCTTGACACGCTAAGCCTGTACACAGGCCTCACGGCAGACGAGGTAGGAAAAGACCTGCAAGAAAAAGCAAGGCTCCTAAAATGGCTTGTGAGCCAGAACATAAGCGATGTCCACCGGATAGGACTGATAATGTCAAGGTATTATTCAGGTAAGATAAAAATGTAACCAAAGCCCTTTTTACAAGCAAAAGAGCCAAATGGAAGTGGAACATGTCTGCAATTGAAAGCATTCTCGTAAAAAAACTGCCCAAGCTCAAGAAAACCCTAAGGATGGCCCATGTAAGGCAGACGCCTGAGCAGTATGTCAAAAAATCATTGAGGCTTACACTTTACGGGGCATTCTCACTGGCGCTCGTTGCATTTTTCGCAACTGCAAGACTGCTAAAGCCGGCGAATGTCATAGCAGTTGCGCTCCTCACGTTCACAGGCTCTATGCTTCTGGTCTTCGGGTTCCTAATGAAGGCCCCAAAAGGAGCAATAAGAAAACGACAGAGAGAAATAGACAAGGACGTCCTTTTTGCAGGAAGGTACATCCTGATGAAGCTGGAATCGGGAAGCACCATAATAAGCACGCTAGTAGATGCCTCAAAAGGGTATGGCATTGCAGCAAAATACTTCAAGGAAATAGTTCACGAAATAAACACAGGAGTGCCAGCTGAACACGCGCTTGAATCAGCCAGATTCTTCAGCTACTCAGAAAAGTTCAGAAAGATAATATGGCAGCTTGTTGTTACGCTCAAAACAGGCACAAATGTCATCGGGCCTTTAAAGGCAACACTTTCAGCAATAGCAAATGAGCAGATAATTGAGATAAAAGAATATGGCAAGAAGCTAAATTCGCTTATGCTGTTCTACATGGTCGTTGCCTGCGTCGCACCCTCGCTTGGCCTGGCAATGTTCCTCATAGTTGGAAGCTTCATCAAATTGCAAGTCAGCAACGGAATGCTCATAGGCATCCTTTTCTTCCTTGGAGTAATACAGGCATTCTTCCTCATCCTGATCAAATCCGCAAGGCCAATGGTGGAGCTATAAAATGGGCTTTGCAACAGAACTCCTGGAAGGCGTCGGAAAGGCGTTCATCTTTGAAAGCCTTAGGCCAAAGATCAAGAGCTACATTTCAAAGGCAGGAATTAGCGAAGTGCCTTACAAGCAAATAGGCATCCTATTCTGGCTGAGCGTAGTCCTTGTATCCTACCTTTTCATGTTTAAACTGTGGAATTTAATACTTGAAACAACACAAAATCCTATCTTCGAATTTGTACTGGCAGTCCTGGCCTGGTCGGTAGTCCACGCCACTGTGCTAGCAATCGGGGCAACAGCCACATACATCTACCTTGACCTCAGGATATTCAACAGGACAAAGAAAATGGAAGAGGTGCTGCCTGACTTCCTAAGGCTTGTTTCAGAAAACCTGAAAGGCGGGATGCCTTTTGAAAAGTCCCTTTGGAGCGCAATCAAGCCAGAATTTGGAATCCTAAGCCAGGAAGTGCGGCTGGCTGCAAAAAAGGTAATGACTGGGACAGACGTTGATGTTGCAGTTATTGAGTTCACGTGCAAGTACGATTCTCCAATGCTAAAAAGGTCCTTTGACCTCATCATTGAAGGGATGAAGGGCGGCGGGAGGATAGCTGACGTTATAGACAGGGTAATAGACACCATAGAGGAAACAAAGGAGCTAAAGGCGGAGATGACAGCAACAAACCTTTCCTACATCATCTTCATAGTCATCATAGTAGTCCTGGTTGCACCAGGCCTTTTCACGCTTTCCTTCCAGTTCCTGACCATCCTACAGAACCTTGCTCAAAGAGTGGGAGATGCAGGCACAGTGGCAAGCGCTGGACTGCCAATAAGCTTCGGAAACGTTTCAGTAGACCCGCAAAAGTTCAGTTCCTTCTCAAGATATGCGCTAATGATAATATCCCTGTTTGCAGGAATGATTATATCATTAATAAGCAAAGGAAGCATAAAAGGAGGCATAAAATTCGTTCCCCTCCTATTTTTGGGATCGCAAATAGTTTACTTTATTGGAATGAAAGTTGCCAACAGCCTTTTTGCCGGATTCTTTACCGCTGCCTGAAATTAAAAGCGAAACCTCATCGGCAGCCAAATCACGCCAAGCCCCAATCTTAAGGTTGCCAAGGCCCAGGGCACCTATCTGAGTCCTGGTAATCCTCAGGACGTAATTGCCAACGGCCTTGAACAAGCGCTTGACAATCTTATGCCTGCCCTCATGAACTACAACCTCTGCAATATCCTTATGGAGCTGCTTAACCCTTGCAGAAACCCTCCTTCCCTCAATATAAACCCCCCTCCTGATTTGCTCAACATCACCTTCTGAAAGATTCCGCTTAAGCCTAACAACATAAGTCTTCTCAACCTCATACCTCGGGTGCATCAGCCTGTTTGCAAATTCACCATCATTCGTAAGGATAAGGATTCCCTCTGCATCCACATCAAGCCTTCCAACAGGGTAAACTTTCTCAGGAACATTAACAAGGTCAACCACCTTCCTGGCTGCAAACCTGTCAGCGGTTGTTGTAACATAGCCTGAGGGCTTGTACAGGATGATGTAGCGCTTCCTCTCCAGAATAAGCCTTTCACCATCCACAAGGATAACGTCCTTCTCATCATCAGCCTTCTGGCCGATTGCTGCTGTAACTCCATTAACCTTGACCCTGCCCTGCAGTATCAGCTCCTCGGACTTTCGCCTTGAAGCGACACCTGCAGCTGACAAAATTTTCTGGATTCTTTGCAACATTTAAAATGCAAAAAACCAGCTTCTTTAAATCGTTAACGCAAAATTCTTTAAATAAGCGCAAATTTGCTGCCAAAAATGGAAAAACCAACTCTGCTGCCCTTTGAGAAAGCAAAAAGGGAGATTCTAATCAAAAAGCCTGAAGCGGCTACATCAAACCT
>CAYUOQ010000020.1:10337-11359 GCA_964446445.1 uncultured Methanosarcinales archaeon | reverse complement strand
TAGATGCAACGCAACTCCGTATAGCATCAAAATACGTTGCCCAGGCAGCTCATGCGCCCATGCCGAGGAACTTTCCAGTTGTCGGAGATAATGCTTTCAGGCACAGCTCAGGAATCCACACAAATGCTGTCATGAGGAACCCCGGCACATACCAAATAATGACGCCAGTGGACGTAGGCCAAACAATGGAACTTGTCTTTGGGCCAACATCAGGCAGGGCGCTGACAGAAGAACTGCTGAAAACCTTGGGGTACGTAAACCTTAAACCAGAAACTGTTGATGAGTTGACAGAGCATCTCAAAAGGTATTCCCTGGGAGTGGAAGATTCCCTTGTCCTTTCAGAAGTCAGGCTTCAATCCGCCGCTTATATCAGTAAGATGGCTATTCAGAGAATAACAAACCCTGAAATTACCCTAACAACCGGAAATTCCTTCACGCCTTCAGCTTCAATAAAAATGCGAATTGATGGAATGGAAGTTAAGTCAGAAAGCAGCGGAGTAGGAGTTTTTGACGCACTGGTAAGTGCAGTCCTGAAAGGAATAAACAGGGGCTTCAGCGAAAAAATCAGATTCGCAGGCTGGGAAGAAATACCCGTCAGTGGCGGCCAGAAAGCAGAAGCCTACGCAAGGGTTTACATGAGATACGGCGATGAACTTTATGTGGGAAGGGCAAAACACACAGACATAGCAATGGCCGCCGGATTGGCAGCTGTAAGCGCAATAAACAGCATATACACATTGAATAAGCCCTTAAGCCAGGTTTCTTAAACAACTTTTATAAATCCACAGCCGCAGACAAGCCATTACGGGCCTGTGATCTAGTGGCTATGAGCCAAAAGCTTAGATTTGCCTTGGCTAGCAAATGCTTCCTTCACAGGGAAGATGTCCTCGGTTCGAACAGCCCTTTTTCCTTCTGAAAAAGCCCTGAGGAAAAGGCTACGAAAGTCCGAGCAGGCCCACTCATGTTCCCTTTAATTTCTTACCTTCGTGCTCTATTCAGGAGTTTCCCTGCCAGATTTTTAT
>CAYUOQ010000020.1:8859-10327 GCA_964446445.1 uncultured Methanosarcinales archaeon | reverse complement strand
CAAACCCGGGTAAAATTTTTTATAGCCTCTTTATTGAAAAGATTCATGGAAAATTTGGATATGCTTGAAAAATTCCAGACTAAAATCGTGTCTCTTTTTGCCGCCGTCTCCAGGCAAAAACTAAAGGTAGCCCTTATAAGCTATTACTATCAGCCACCGATAATTTCCGGAGTGGGAGTCCATTCAAGGGCTCTTGCAAACTCCTTGGCTAAAAACTGTGAAGTCCACGTTTTTTGCAGCAGTTCAAAAAGCGGCACATACAAAGATTCTGGTGTAGTGATTCACAAAATCAGGACAACTCGTCTTGAGCAGGGAAGCGATTTCTCAAAAAAAAGACTACAATATTTCCTATTTGAGGCAGACGTGGTAAGGGAATTTATGAAAGAAAATGCAAAGCGGAAATTTGCCATAATCCACACGCAAGGCTCCCTAACAAATGCAGCATTCATCATAAAAAAAGTCTGCGGGATAAAATGGATACATACCTTTCATGCCATAGAAAGGCTCAGGATGGAAAAACTGTCAAAGGAAGAAAAACAATTTGAAGACTTAGTATTCTGGCTGGAGGCTTCGTCAAATTATAGTGACGGGCAAATTTATGTTTCAAGAGCAATAGCAAAGCAGGGAAAGACCCTGTATGCGGAAAGACGAAGTGAAATCATTCCAAATGGCATTAATTTGCAGATATTCAAGCCCTCACCCATTAAAAAAAGAAATGTCCTTTTTGTAGGCAGGTTCAGCAGGGAAAAAGGGATAGAATTCCTCCCTAAAATAATAGAAAAGGTCATGGATTCAGAAGGAGCAACTATCACTGTCCTCTGCCCATTTAATTCATTGCCATCAGATCTAAAAGACGTTTATGAACAGATAATGCTTTACCAGGGAGAGAATCCAGAGAGAGTAAAAATAATCACTAAACCGCAAAGGCAAGAAGAAATTGCAAAATTGTATCGCGACTGCCAAATTTATGTGCAACCGTCGAAATACGAGGCTTTTGGGCTTTGTATTGCTGAAGCAATGGCCACAGGACGGCCAATCGTAAGCTTCGATGTAGGAGGAGTCTCAACCCTGGTTGGGGATTCTGGATGTGTTGTTAAAACCAAAAAGGAATTCCTTCTAAAAATTGCTGAACTCCTTAGAAGCCGTGATTTGTGCACAAAACTCGGGCAAAAAGCCTTGGCAAGGGTTGGCAGCTTCAATTGGGACGAAATTGCCAAAAGAACTGAGGATTATTACAGGAGAATTCTCAGGAGTTAAGCCTTTAATCTCCCGGCATCCTTAGAGAACCGTTACTTTGGTTTATGATCTTTTTTTCAAAACTCTTAAAAAGTTTCCCGTTTAATCCTTGAATAAATGAACATTGAACAGCTAAAAGAGGAACAGCTTGAAGCAGCAAGAAAGGTAAGGACAACAGACCAGTCTGGCAGGGAAATAAGGACCTTTGCGGGGTGTGACTGCGCTTATGTCA
>CAYUOQ010000020.1:7692-8849 GCA_964446445.1 uncultured Methanosarcinales archaeon | reverse complement strand
GGGCAGCAGTAGTTGTCTGCGACGAAAAGCTAAAGGTAATTGAAAAGCAAACGGCAGCTATCCAAAGCGACTTCCCATACATTTCAGGCCTGCTTTACTACAGGGAGGGAAAGGCAATCAAAGAGGCATTCACCAAGCTAAGCGCAAAACCTGATGTCCTGCTTGTGGACGGCTCTGGAATCCTCCACCCCCTAAGGTGCGGAATGGCCTCACAATTGGGGGTTGAGCTGGATCAGGCAACAATAGGGATAACAAAAACAAAGCTTCTGGGTGATGAGGATGAAGCTGGCAATCTAAGCGTTGGAAAGGAAATACTGGGTGTTGAGTTCAAGGCAAAGCAGCATGCAAAGCCAATCTACATCTCACCAGGCCATAAAATCAGCCTTTCAACCGCATTTGAAGTTGTATCAAAAACGACTGTCCCCCCGCACAAGCTGCCAGAGCCACTGCACATTGCCCACAGAATGGCAGACAAAGCCGCTGAAGAGCTGGGCAGGAAATAAGAAATACGGGCATTAAGATGGCTTCACGTTTGACTAAACTCTCTTTTTATTCAATCAGCTTTCTGGGAACACCTTTTTTTTACGCCCCATTAATCCTGTTTTTTTGGCAGTCCGATAGGGCTATTGCCGCCAGGCTTATAGCAACACTTTTTCTTGTTGAGCTGGTTTGCAACACTGTAAAAATGCTGTTCCCAAAAGACAGGCCGATTCCGGTCAAAAGAGCGAGGAGTATCCTCTTCAGGCATGAAGGCAACAGCTTCCCAAGCGTCCACAGCGCAAGGATCATTGCAGTTTCAATGATGCTTGCAAAGGCGTATGGATTGCAGCTTATTGCGCCCGGCCTTCTAATCAGCGCAGCTGTAGGCTATTCAAGGATTTACCTTAAGAAGCACTTCCTTATTGACGTCATTGGAGGCTACTTAATATCAGCCATAATAAGCTTCATAGTTCTGGCTATGGGTGAAACTTAAGCCTTTTTGAGAACTTACTCAGCTCAGAGAATGGCGTTGTATTTGCAATTTTATCTGCCGACAGCCACGCCCTTCTGGCAATCGAGACGCCCAGTCCCATAAACCTCAACTGTTCAGCTGTGTGCGCATCTGTGTCTATGGCAAAACTGCAGCCAGCTTCCCCAGCCTGCCTTGCAAGCACATC
>CAYUOQ010000020.1:0-7682 GCA_964446445.1 uncultured Methanosarcinales archaeon | reverse complement strand
CTGTCAGAGTAAGCGTTTATCTCCAGCAGGATGTCTTTTGCTGCAGCCGTGGCAAAGACTTTCTTCAAGTCAAAATCAATCGGTTCCCTTCCCCCAATCTTCCTTCCTGTCGGGTGCGCTAAAATGTCCATATACTTATTTTCCATTGCAGTCAGAATCCTGCTGGTCATTTCCTGCCTTGTTAGCCTAAACCTCGAATGTATTGAGCAAACAACAATATCCATTTTTGAAAGCAAGTCGTCAGGGTAATCGAGGTCGCCATTGGGAAGGATGTCCACTTCAGAGCCTGCCAACACATTGATGCCCCTCTCTTTTCTTGCAAATGCCCTGATTTCCTTAAGCCACTCTTCCATTTCCTCGATTTGCAGCCCGTTTGCAATCCTCTCGCTCCTGCTGTGGTCTGTAATTGCAATGTACCCGTAACCCAAATTTTTTGCAGCCGAAACCATTTCATTAATCTTGTTGCCGCCGTCGCTTTTCACGGTGTGTGCATGAAAATCGCCTCTTATGTTGTCGTATTTCACCAGGTCAGGAAGCTGGTGCCTCAAGGCAGCCTCAACCTCGCCACTATTCTCCCTGATCTCAGACTGGATATAAGGGAGCCCGATGCACCTGTAAACTTCTTCTTCAGTCTTTCCAGCAAGCCTCCTGCCTTTCTTTGTGTAAACGCCATACTCGTTAAGCTTCAACCCCCTGCTGATTGCCAAAGCCCTGACCGCAACATTGTGCTCCTTGCTGCCGGTAAAATACTGCAGGGCAGCCCCAAAGCTATTTTCGTTAACAACACGAAGGTCAACCTGGATGCCAGTACGCAAAATCACACTGGCCTTTGTCTCGCCACTTGCCAAAACATTGGCAACTCCAGGCATGCTAGTAAAGAACTTCATTATCCCCCTGGCTGCGGAGGTTCCCTTGCAACTGGCAAGAACATCAATATCGCCAATGGTCTCCTTCCTCCTCCTTAACGAGCCTGCAAGAGAAACTTGTATTACCTCCGGCTGCTTCTTGAGCCTGGACTCAATTTCCAGACCTTCTGGCAGCGCATAGCCCAAAAGGGTGCGCTCACGGCCTTTCCTGAATGTCTCAATGCCCCTAAGGATGTCAGATTCAGAAGTCTCCCCAAAACCCTTAAGCTTGCAAATCCTGTGGGCTCTTGCGGCAGCCTCAAGCTCTTCAACGCTTGCCACCTTAAGCTTATCATTAAGGACCCTGATGCGCTTAGGCCCGATACCGGGAACGTTCATGAGCTTTGTAATGTGAGCTGGGAACTTCTCCTTTAACTCATTATAATAGCCAAGCTTGCCCCTCGAAAGGTATTCCTCGATTTTTTCGGCAATACCCACGCCAATGCCCGGAATTTTCATCAACGCCTTCCTGCCCCCAGTCCTTGCCAATTCTTCAATGTCTTCTGAAAGGTTTTCAACAGAGCGTGCAGCCTTCCTGTAAGCAGCAGGCTTGAAATCAACATTCTGCATCTCAAGCATGTCAGCAATGTCGTAAAGCAACTGGGCTAACTCAGCATTTTTCATCAGGATAATCAGGGTAACAAAGCTTTTTAAACATAGTGGAGCCTCATGGGAAAAATGGTGCTGCGCAAAATATTTTCGAGGAAAAAGCATGGCTGGAGTTATGTGCTTGATACAAGCCTTTTTGTGAATCCCGATGCACGCAAATACTTTGGCCAGACTGTTGATGACGCATTCAAGAAGTTCCTGGAACTGGCATCGCTGAAGAAGGGAATAAAGTTCTACATGACGCCATCGGTACAAAAGGAACTTAAGTATTTCGCCCAAAAAGAGCTTCCAAGCTTCAAGAACATCATACTCATAAAAACGCCATCATTATACGAGCAGAAAATACCTGCAATGCTGATGTACAAGTTCATTGACGAGCTCAGGCACAGGGTGAATGCAGGCCTGAGGGTGAGCGAGAAATTCGTAAAAGATGACAAGCTGCCGCTGGATGAAAAGCTTCACAGGCTAAGGATCCAATACAAGGAAGCGCTAAGGGAAGGAATCCTGGACAGCGAGGAGGATTTTGAGGTTCTAATGCTTGCAAAGGAGCTGAAGGCAGCAATAATCTCAATGGACCAGGGCCTCATAAAAGCTGCACAGGAACTTGGGGTGAGATGCGTAAGCATAGAGTCGTTCTTTGACCACGTAAGCTGAATCACTTTCCCAAGATCATATCCAGCATGGCTTCATCGGCGAAAATATAACTGCCTTCCTCCAATTTAAGCCTGGAAATGTCAAGACCACCAATGCCAATGCGCTGCAACTTGAGAACTGTATTGCCAACAGCCTCAAACATCCTCCTGACCTCCCTTTTTTTCCCTTCTGAAACAACAACCCGGACAGTTTTCATGTCATCGGAAACTGCTTCAGCAACGCAAGGCTTCGTCCTGTAGGATTTAACCAAGCCATTTTCTTCCAGCCTAATCACAACACCCTTTTCAAGAATGGACAGGCTTTTATCAGCAGCCTTTTCGAGAGTAACAAGGTATGTTTTTTTTATGCTATTCTCTGGCTTGGCAATGGCTGAGCCAAGCTTGCCATCATTCGTAATCAAGAGGAGGCCTGAGGTACACTCATCAAGCCTGCCAACGCAGAACAATGACTTTTTTATTGGCCCATCAAGGCTTTTGTCATTCCCGATAAGGCTGAATACGCTTTTCTTCCCGAGCTTCCTGTCGCTTTCAGACAGCCTTGAAGACAAGTAACCCTCGGGCTTGTTCATTACTATGCAGACTTTCCTCCTGATGCGCTCCAAGAATCTCCCCCTAAAAGCAACCCTCTTCTTTGACGGGTCAAAGATGAATTCAGGATTGACAATAATCACGCCCCCAACAGAAATAGCGCCTGACCTTATGCTTTCAACCAATGCCTTCTTGCTGCTGAACCATCCTGTCTTGCTCAGAAACTGGTGCAGGCGGAGCTTCATAAGACTGAGCAAACAACAGAGTATTAAAAAACTTCACAAAAACCCTGCCAAACTTTTTATAAGCCAAACAAAATTGAGGCAAAATATGGAAAACAAAACACGGCTTGAGAAAGACGCACTTGGAAGCCTTGAAGTCCCTTCAGAAGCTTATTATGGCATATTCACAGAAAGGGCAAAGGCAAACTTCAATATTTCAGGAATTAAAGCTGAAAGAAACTTCATAAAAGCACTGGCACTGATAAAAAAGGCTGCTGCACAAACCAACGTTGAACTTGGCCTCATTGACAAGGCGGCAGGAAGCGCAATAATTGAAGCTTCTGAAGAAGTAGCAAACGGGAAATGGGATAATCAGTTCCCACTTGATGTTTTCCAAGCAGGTGCAGGAACACCTTTCAACATGAACTGCAATGAGGTCGTGGCAAATCTTGCAATCGAAAAGCTGGGAAGCAAAAAGGGAAACTACGGCCTTATCCACCCAAACAACCATGTCAACATGGCCCAGTCATCAAACGATGTCATACCAACTGCCATAAGGATTGCGACATTATTATCCCTGCCAGAAATGCTTAACGCCGCAAAGGGCTTTTCCTCATCGTTCAGGGAAAAGGCAAGGGAAAATGCGGGCATAGTCAAGACAGGCAGGACGCACCTTGAAGATGCAGTCCCTATAAGGTTTGACCAGGTATTCAACAGCTACTCGAATGCAATTGAAAGCTGCATCAGGAAGATAGAAGAATCTGAGGCATCATTGCTGCAACTGGGCATAGGCGGAACAGCTGTGGGAACAGGCATAAACACGCACCCATCTTTCCGGCAAAAGACAGTTGAACGCCTTTCTGAAAATACAGGGCTTAAACTAACAGCTGCAGCAGACCCAATACTCACAACATGGAGCGTTTCTGCATTGCTTGAAATGTCAGGCTGCCTAAGGCTCATGGCAGTAGAATTGATAAAAATATGCAACGACCTCATGCTGCTGAATTCAGGCCCAAACACTTCAATTGCAGAAATAATCCTGCCGGAAGTTGAGCCTGGCTCATCAATAATGCCCGGGAAGGTAAATCCCTCAATACCAGAATGCGCCATAATGGCCTGCTACCAAGTCATTGGAAATGACCTTGCAACCGCGGAAGCTGCAAGGTCTGGGCAAATGGAATTAAATGTGATGACACCCTTAATTGCCTTTGACCTTCTTTGGTCAATAAAACTGCTCACAAACGCATTAAACATGCTGTCAGGGCTTTGCATCAAAGGCCTAACTGTCAATGAAAAAAGAAGCAAAGAACTGCTCCAGAAAGGGCTAAGCCTTGTAACAGCACTAAACCCTTACATAGGATATGAAGTCGCAGCTGAAATAGTAAAGATAGCCCTGGAAGAAAACAAGGCTCTTACCCAGGTTATTGCCGAGCGAGGCATAATAGAGCCAGCCGACCTGGAAAGGGTGCTTGACGCAAAGGCAATGACTGAGCCGGGATTGATTGACAAGGAATTGCAGAAGAAAATCCAATCTAATGAAAAATTCAAGGCTTTCAAGCAGTCATTGCAGGAATAATCATGGCCTCCTACCCTGCCACTTCCCAGCCTGGAACTGGTTCTGGGCAAAGCCGGGAGGATTCTGCTCTCCAAAACCCTTGAAAGGCGATTGGGTGAAATCATCCTGAAGGGGGGTCTTTTCAGAAGTTCCAAATTGCATTTCCTTATCAAGGCTGCTCTCTTCATCAAGGTCAAATGCCTGGGGCGTTGGAAGCAGCCTGTCAATAATTTCTACCAAAATGTAGAATAAAGGAAAGAATGCCGCAATCACAATTCCAATCCCCACCGTAAGGTCCTTAACTCCATAGATTACGGGGCTGAACATCACCATGAAGTATGTTGTTTCCCTAACCCTGCCAACAACCTTTGCCAATCTCCTGCCCTTTATGCCAAGAATTATTATTGAAAGGCCATAAAAAAGCACTGCACCAGCAACAGCAAGCAGCGCAATGGATTTCGCAGCAAGGATTACTTCACCGGAAGCAATCTGCCTAATCACATACCTCATCCAGTCAACGCCGACAAACAGCATTGTTGCGCCATTGCTTATGGCATTGCCAAAGCTGGTTCCCTTCTTTTCCTGATAAAACTCAGAGAAGATCCAAACACCCCAAACAGGGACTATGATCCAAAGCATGTCAGGCTTTTGCAGCGGAGCTGCAAAGATGCCCAGCCACTCAACTATGGAATGACCAAACCATGAAAGCAAAATTGACAAGTCAAACATAAAACTACCCTCTTTTAATAAAATATTGAGCCTCAAGCTATAAAAAACTATTGGGAAAAGCTTTTAACGCACGATGAAATAAGATACTTTGAACGAATACACACACGACTGATCCTGGATTCGACTGGATTCATGAAAGAACTTATATCAAATCCCAGCGTGCTCTTAAAGTATTCTTTATCCAGTGCCTTACAAGCATCATCAAACCTCAGGCAGTAAACTTTTTAAATTCACCATAGTGAACTTCTTTTATGAAGTTCCTCCAAAGCGTTCCTGCCGAACTGATGGGCATGGGCATTTACAGGTCACTCACGTTCATTGGCATAGGACTAGGAATCTGGCTCTTCACGAGAGGCGTAAGCGGAAAGACGCTCTGGCCAATAATTCTACTGCTAATCGGACTATTCATGACGCTTAAGGAATTGATGGACATGCTGCACTATGCATCGCCGATGAACCTTGTCGGCGTTGGAGTAGGCGCATTGGTATTCTTCCTCGGGCTCATAGGAACCGTAATGCCCTCCTCACTACTTGCAATACTGGGCATTTTCATGGCTGGCAAGGAAGTCATGGATTTGATGCACTCAGGCTAACAAGTAACCAGAAAATTTCAGTTCTTGGTTGATCTTCCCCAAGTCGTTGCAACGATTGGGCACAATCGAGCGCACCTCGATTTGGGTTCCTAAGAAGGTCATGTCACTGGACACAATTCCGCAGCAGCGGAATGTGCAATCGACTGCTGTCGATTTGCACTGGACACTGGACATGACCAGCTAGGCTATTTAAATCACAAAAGCATAAAATTGCCCATGAAAACTGGCATTGCAAACCTCCCCCTTCATGGAGGAAATTGCCCGGCATGGCTTTTCCCAAGGATGAAAAAACTTGCAGGCGAAATAACCGAGGCAATTGTTCTGGAACATGGCACGGAAGAGTTTCTCAGAAGATTGTCTGACCCTTGCTTCTTCCAAAGCCTGGGATGCGTAATTGCGTTTGACTGGCACTCTAGCGGCCTGACCACTACAACAACTGCCGCAATAAAAGAAGGAATAGAAAAGAAAAATCTGGGCATAAAAGTCTGCGGAGGAAAGGGAGCTGCATCGAGAAAAACACCCAGGGAGCTTGATGAATCTGGTAATGAACTAGGACTTTCATCAGCAAAAATTGAGAGGCTGAAATACAGCAGCAGGATGTCAGCAAAGGTAGACAATAACCTTATTCAGGATGGATATCAGCTTTATCATCACTCTTTCTTTGTCAGCGAATCCGGGAAATGGGCTGTAATACAGCAGGGCATGAACAACATTAACAGATACGCCAGGAGATATCATTGGCTTTCAGACAATGTCGAGAGCTTTGTAAAAGAGCCACATAGCTGCATAAGCTGCGACAAAAAAGAAAGCTCAGTCCTTAACATGACCTCGCTTGAAAGCAAAGAAGCCCAGAAGGCAGGCATTGACATGGTGAATGACAATCCCGAGCACTTGCGGAAGCACATGAATCAAACAATCAGAAACCTGAAACAGCAAATGATACTTCCTGATTTTACGGGTGAAAGCCAAATTCTCAACATGCCAATACATGAGCCAATCCTCCAATGCGAGCTTTCAGAAAGGGTCTTAAATCAGCTGAAAGCAGCCTATGAAATACAACCGCAGAGCTATGAGGAATTAGTTTCACTTAGGGGGGTTGGAGCGAAATCAATAAGGGCTCTTGCGCTTGTTTCAGAACTCATTTATGGCTGCAGGGCAAGTTGGCAGGACCCCGTCAAGTTTTCCTTTGCACATGGGGGGAAGGACGGATATCCTTATCCGGTAGATAGGGAAAACTATGATTCAACAATAAGTTTTATGAAAGCTGCGGTCGAAAATGCAAAGCTAAGAGATAAGGAAAAGACAAAGGCAATCTTTAAGCTAAATCAGCTTATGGCAAATCCGACCTTTGACCTCAAAAGGTTTAAATAAGCGCCAGTGGCAACTTTTACTCCATGGGAAACGGCCAGATGCAGCAAATTATACTGGTAATAATAGCCGCTTCCACGCTTTTCCTTCCAGGCTCGGACATCTACACCCACCTTCACCAGTCATGGCTCTACAATTACATGCTGGACCATGGGGAAATACTCCAAACTGATTTTTCAATGCTGAGCGGGCACCAGCCAATGTACGGGATGGGTGTCCTTTCTTATGTAATTTCCGGAATTGGATGGTTCTGGTTCCAGGCAGGCATAATAAAAATACTGGAACTGCTTTTTTTTGCGACGCTTGTGCTTGTCTCGCTAAAGCTTTTCAAGGAAAGAGAAATGCTCTTCTTCTGGTATTCGTTGATATTCATAAAAATCCTCCTCCCTGATTCTTACACATACATGCTTTCAATGCTGCTGTTCTACCTCGGGATTTACCTAATAAGAAAATTCAAGGAAAAATCGCTGGGTGACATTGCAATCTCGCTCGCCGGGTTGAACCACCCATACATTGCCGCT
>CAYUOQ010000019.1:1678-11761 GCA_964446445.1 uncultured Methanosarcinales archaeon | reverse complement strand
TAGAATTTTTTTGATATGCTTGCCTCTGCCCAAAAACTCTCCATCGTTTCCCCAAGCGCAGATGATAATTGCCGATTTTTTGGCATATTGCGTCACATAGTCATCATTTTCTTTGCCCACAGGGTCATTAACTTTTCGAAGTTCAGATTTATCGGTTGCTCTATGGGCAAAAAGATTCACTACGGTTAAAGAGCCGTAGCCCCAAGATTTGGCAAAGTTTGCACAACGATTGATTGTCGGGTCATCTTCTTGGGCATTTGCAGTGCTTGGATTGAGCATTATGAAAAGACAATTTTTCTTAGTTACATCCCAAACTCTGGTAAGATAGTACCTGTACCGTTTATCTTCAGAAATTAACGCTCGCATCTCAGAGTAATTTTTCTGTTGCATCCAAGTATGTTGCCGCAGTGCTATTTAAGAATTTATGCGAGATTTAATATATGGCTTGTTACATGACGCAGTTATGCCAGCTCAAATGACAACTCACGATACTGATAACTCGAAAGGAGAAAGGAAACCTAATGAAGAAAATGATAAAAAGGATAGTTCATTTTCAAACGGCTTTAGGTTCGCTGCCGGAGCGATTCTCTTTATAGTTTTATTCCTTTCCTTTTGTTCTCCTAAAATTATCATTGGACCTGTCGATTCAAATGGAAACATCGTAACCTCGCAGGGTGGCAACAGTGAAAGTTCACTTGCCTTAGTTTCTCAGGATAATTACTATAATGAGTTTATCCAGGGTTTTAAAGCAAGTGTTCGCAAATTTAATGAATTATGTGATGGTGTGACTGCCAAATGCTCGGAATCACTTCTTGCTTGCAAGTATCTGAAAGCACAAAAAAATTACCAAGAATTACAAGATACTTGTGATGAATATAACGTTAGTTGTCTTAATGCGAAAAATAGTGTGAACAAACTTAATCTAACCATGAAAACGCTTACTTCAGAAACTATCGATTCTTATGTCGAATTGAAAGAGAAAATTGAAGGAAAAACCGTCACTATGGGAAAACAAATTGAAACATTTGCCAAACAAAGTGATTACTGCTTAAAAAAAGGGTTGACAGTCACTGTTAACGGAATTGAATTTAAAAATTTAAGCGGTGAAACACCAGAAGCAACAAAAAAACAGCTCAATGCCGAACAGTTAAAAGACCTTGAAGATGTAGTTTTCTTTCATCCGGCAAGAGGGAATACATTTATATTTATCGATTTAACTTTGGTTAACAATGGCACTGCGCAGGTAACTTTTCTAAACGCTTATCTGAAAGATGAAAACGGATATTCTTATGATATGCCCGTTTTCAATCTCGGCTATGGGCTCACCAATGTCGACCCACTTAAGCCAAGTGAAAGGATCAGAGGAAAAGCCGCCTTCGAAATTCCCATTCCTATGAATAGAACCGATTACAAGTTAAGAATTAGGTTCATAAACCAGGATGGAGAAGATGATGTTTACGAACAAACCATTACCTTGAATTAAAACCGATTCTCAGATTGAATTGAAGCACCTTCTCAAAGCTTGATTATGGCCGTTTGTTCTACTGGGGTGATAACTATGCCTTATGGGATACTTCAGGAGTTGCAATATAAGGAGATTTTATTTGGACTGACTTTTGAGCAGTTAATAAGCCGTGTGGCCTTTTTGTGTCCCATTCACGGACCCAACTTTCAAAGGTAACGCCGGGATAGGGCGGCGACTTTGAAAGATAACGCCGGGACAGGGCAAAGTTTCTTGGTAAAAAAGTAGCAAGTTTTAGTCGATGTAATTATTATTTCTGGACGGACTTTTATTTAAACATTTCTGTATTGCAGAAGCTAAATGAGATTTGAGAACTTTTAGTTTTCAATAATTCTTATTTTGTCGTCGGTTTTATCAGCCAGCCATGTTTGTAAATTGTGATAAACCCTTGTGATTCAAAGAACTGCGCTAATACACGCGTTTCATTTTTGTGGAATCCTCGACGCCCCATTATCTCATAGACTTGGGCATGCGGAATGAGAGTTTCCTGAAAGTCGTTACATTTATCTTGAATTGGCTCGATTATTTTTCTCGTCAATAAATCGATAGCCGTCGATTCATTTATCATTTACGGCCTCTTGAATCTTTTTAAGGAGAAACAGAAGTTCATCAACGTTGTCCTTGGGTGCCTTTTCTTTCTGATTTAAATCAGTGTCCATAACAAAAGGGAATGGAACTGATAATTAAAACTCCAGAGAGAAATTTTTGATACCGTTTTTTGTACAAAGTCTTTCGCTATGCCCTATTTATTTTTCTCATCACTTCCAATTTCGCATAACTAGATGGAGGTTGATAAACATGAAACTGTATTTATTGCTGCCGTTGGCGCTTTTGATGTTGTCTTTTGCGGGACATACTGTTGCAGCCGCTGAACTGAATACCAGCATAAGCCCTGATGACAAGGCAACCTTTGACCAGATTCTCGTGCCGGTCATGAAGGTTTACAACTTCGTCAAGTATACTACTTCGATTGTTGCCACGATTTTTATGCTGTTCGCAGGCGTATCATATATGACTTCTGGCAGCGATATCAGGAAGCGTGATACTGCCAAAAACATTGCAACGTATGTGCTTATTGGCCTATTTGTTGTGTGGGCTGCGCCTATGGCTGTGAGCTACATTGCAGGATGAAGCTATTCTTTCTGGCACTGCTGCTTTTTCTTTTGGTTGGCACAGCGGCAGCTATGGACTGTAAAAATTTGAACGGTGATACCTTGGACGCCTGTAACGAAGTACTGAACAGCAATCTCACGGCAGATGAGCAGAACGAGTCAATCCTGGCTCTTATGAATCAGGACGTATTCCTGCCCAATTTCACGGCTATTGAGCAGTGGAACACGGCTTTGAGCTTTAGCCAGCCACCGCAAGGAGTGCCCTTGCAGAGCTCAAATTACATCAAAGATAGCTGGATCAGGATTCTGGCAGCTATGCCCTCAGTCATTGAGAATGACAAGCTTCTAGTGCCTTCAGAAGGCAACGTATTAACCGGCTACGGCTACCAGATTGAAATGCCGTCCAGCACAGTTAGCAGCGATTGCAAGACAGAGTATTCGCTTAGCAGAAACAATGCAGTCCTGAACGTTTACACCAATAATGTGCCTAGTGGGCATGACAACCTGACGCACTTTAGTGTGGCTTCTGACCCTGATTTCAGGTCAAATCTTAAGATTGACGTGGCAATCTCTGTAAACCATTATCAAAACGTGAAGTATTGCTGTGATACGTCCAATGGATACTGCGTGAGCTATTGCACGGAGTGCAGGGAGAAAAATTCAGAAATCTTCTCAGATTCCATGCAGCTTAAAGACACATTGAATGCTACGCTCTATGAGCCTGAGACCCGTTACTCACTAAGCGTCATAAACCAGTATTACAATACAACAACTGGACGGCTTAACTTTTCAAATTTCACTGCAGTAAAGCTCGTTCTTAATAATTCCTCATATGAAAGGCACAGCTACACGTACCAGCTTACAAGCTTTTACCAGCCCTATGATGTTCTAGGGTATCTTGCAGTGCCCGAGGTATCCTCAAAATCCAAGAACATGAACATCCAGGAGCAGGACAACTCAGTAAAGTTCATTGCCCATGATTCTAATTCGTGCATACTGGAACTAGCAACTCACTTCAACCAGTCGATTGCCAACTGCTCCATAGGCCAAGCTCCGGTACTACCAATCATAGAAACTGACAAGCTCATCTATTTGGACGGAGAGATAATTCACGTTACCTTATCGCCTTCTGAAATGCCAGTTAATGTAAGCTACGGCAATTCAACCATAACCGCTTATACTTCAGCCAGCTTTACAGCAATTCCGTCTGCTAACAAAGTCACAGCTCGCCTTGGAGAGGTATCAGTAGATAAGGTGATCGCTGTGCAGAAGCGCAGCGAGCTGGGGCTGCTATTTGGCTTTTCCATTTTTTCAGGGCTAAACCTCATGCTCTACAAAATTATCAGAAAGTTCTGGAGTTTTTGACCATGAGAAAGCTCTGGCTTTTACCATTAATGCTGCTGATGGTGCTGCCTTTTGTGGCAGCCCAAGAAGAGAAGTGCGGGCTCACTAACCTTGCGGTTTGTCTTCCTCAAAAGTTCTTTGAACTGCTCCTGAAGCTTGTGAATGCGCCCCTTGAGCCATTCCTTAACCTGACAAAGTCATTGCTCTCTGAACCAGTCAACGTGAAACTCTTCGCTCCTATCTGGGCAATCATTATCTACATGATTTCGCTCTTTTACGGCCTGTTCATTCTCTTTGCAGGATTCAACTTCATCATTTCAGGCTACGATGCCGCCAAACGGGAGAATGCAAAGAACTGGCTCAAGAACATCGTCCTAATGATTGTCTTTGTTCAGGCCAGCTTTTTCATCTACGAGCTGATACTACAGCTATCCGCATCAGTTACAGCGGGCGTTATCAGCTTAATTAATCAGAACTTTTTCCTGCTGACAGTTGATAACGTGTCAAACGTGGCGCTTGAGCTTGTACTTGCCATCCCTTACCTGATCACGCTGCTGCTTACCGTGATTCTCCTCACGTTGCGCTACCTGTTCGTGGCTATCGGAGTAGTGTTCTTTCCTCTCGGCATTTTCTTCAACTTTATTGACCCCCTGGCCAGCTTCGGAAAACTCATCATCAATAGTTTGCTGATACTGATATTCATCCCATTCTTTCAGGCAATTATCTTGGTGGCATCATCCAAGCTCCTGGAAGTCGGCATTTTCGGGAACTTCAAGATTATCATCATGATAAGCGCATTCACACTGCTCAATCTGATGATGTTGTTCCTTGTGCTATTCGCAGTGGTCAAGGCAGTCAAGTCGTTCACTCATTCGGAAATAGGCAAACTCATCGTTTCAGGAGCAAAGACACTCCTTTAGCCATAGGAGCAAACTATGGTTAATGTACCAGAAGGGATAAGGACCCTTTTTTATTTTAATTACGCGTGATGGTGCGGTGTTGTTTTTTCCGCGCCGTGAACGTGTATCGTGACATCTCTGATGTTTTTAATGTGTTCGAGAATTTCTTCTTTGACTTTTGCTGCGATGGCATGGCTTTGGTGTACGGTTTTTGTTGGCTCTACGTTGATGGTCATTTCTGCTCGCAGCCAGTGTCCGAACCATCTGGCGCGGACGTCTTCAACTCCGTTTACTCCGTCAACGTGAATTGCCGTGTGCGTTATCTCGTCAACAGTTGCTGGCTCGATGCCATCGAGGAGCCTGATGAATACGGTTTTGCTGGATTCCCATACGATTGGGATAATCATGATGGCTATTCCGAGTCCAATGATTGGGTCTGCAAGTGGAAAGCCAAGCCATACGCCGATTGCCCCTGCCAGAACAGCAAGGCTGGTGTAGCCGTCTGACCTGGCGTGGTAGCCATCAGCTATGAGTGCTGCGCTTCCGATTTCCTTTCCTACTTTGACTCTGAACATTGCAACTGCTTCATTGCTAATAAAGCCAATGAGTGATGCGATTGCGACAGCCCAAAGAAAGTGTACTTTCTGCGGGTGTAATAGCCGGTAGAATGACTCGTAGCCGATTGCGATAGTGCTTGCAAGAATGATGAAGACAATGATAACGCCTGCGATATCTTCAACACGTCCCAGTCCGTAGGTGAAGCGTTTGCTGGGCTTGCGGCGAGCAAGCAGAAAAGCAGCGATAAGAGGAAGGGCGGTGGCTGCGTCAGCATAGTTGTGTATGGTATCCGCAAGCAAGGCAATACTTCCAGAAAAGAATACGACAAGAAGTTGGAGTGTTGCCCCGGCAAACAGGACTATGAAAGACCATTTTGTTGCCCAGATGCCTTTTTTCGTTGACAAAATGGAAGGGTCTATCGTATGTGAATGCTTTTTTTCCTCATCATGATGGTTCGCATGCGCCATAAGAAGAACAAGCAAAGAAATCCGTATATAAAATATCTGACATACCAGGTGAATTCTATGCCATACGAAATACCTCAGGAATTACAGTATAAAGAGAAGATTTTGTTTGGGCTGACTTTTGAGCAGCTCGCATATGCGGTTATTTTCTTACCGGCAGCTCTTTTGTTATTCCTGAAGCTGCCATTTCCGTTTTATGTACGGGCTTCGCTGGCTCTCATTCCAAGCGGTCTGGGTCTTATGTTCATGTTCTTCGGCTTCAGAGAGTTCCTGCTTAATATGGCTGCCTGGCTGCGTTTCAGAAAGGCAGAATATATGAGTCCGAAGATGCGCCAGTTTCTTGGGCTTGAGAAGGTTGAAGGTAGCGTCCTCTATCTAAAGCCAAAGAAAAGTAGCCGTAAGATTTCAGTTCTTAGGATTGAGCCGATAAACTTCTTTATCAAAAATCCGGAAGAGAAGGAAGCATTGATTGGTGGCTTTCAGAAGTTTCTGAACTCACTTTCATTTCCTGTGCAGATCGTTATGGGTACTGATCGGCTGAACCTTGACGTTTACCTTAAAGCGCTGGAAGGCTGGGTTGAAGGGGTTGTTGAGAAAACAGGGCACAGCTCGTACTTCGACCTTTTTTCAAGCTACACAGCCCACCTTGAGAAGGTAGTGAGCACGAATGGCCTGATGAACCGGACATTTTACTTGGTGATTCCGGAAAGCCAAGGCACCGAAATAAGCATCCAAACTAGCATTTGTCAGGAAAAACTGCGCAATCTGGACATCAAAAGCGTGGTTCTGGAAGGCGATGAGCTCGTCAAGGCTCTGAGCAGCTTCTTCAATGACTTACTTGCGGATGATGAGCGAAGCAAGTTCACCGTTGAAAGTGTTAGTGAAGCGAACATGCTTCATTATCTCGTTGCTCCAAAATTTGTGAAGAACCTTCCGGACAAGGTTCTCGTCAATCACGACTTTGCTAGGGTTATTTATGTTCATGGCTATCCGAGAAACGTCGAAGCTGGCTTCCTAGACAAGGTGATTACCCTGGTTGATGCCGATTTTGACCTGAGCTTGTTTATTGAGCCGTTCCCGATTGAGTCAATGATGGTGATGCTGAATCGGGAGCTGCAAAAGCAAAGGGCTGACCTTTACGCAGCAGAACTCAAAGGAATCATTAACCCTAGCCTTGAAATCAAGTATAAAGACACTAAAACAGTCTTGGAGAACTTGCAGAAGGGCAGCGAGAAGCTCTACAATGTATCGTTCTACATCTGTTGCAAGGGCAGAACACCTCAGGAGCTCGAGCTCATAACTCACAAGATTGAAGCTGAGCTTAACAGCCTGATGCTTATTCCTAGAAGAGCGCTGTTCAGGATGGCAAGCGGCCTCAAATCCTGCATTCCTTTAGGCACTAATGAGCTTGGCATGAGAAGAAACATCACTACCGTTGCTCTTTCAGCGTTCTTTCCGTTCACGTCAAGGTTCTTACAGGCCGATGAGAAGGGAGTGTGGATGGGCCTGAGCAAAACCGGAGTTCCCATCATAAAGGACATTTTCAGCCTCATAAACCCCAACGGCCTGGTCCTGGCCAGTAGCGGCGCTGGCAAAAGCTACATGGCAAAGCTGTTCATTTCAAGGCATTTGCTAAACGGCACTAGGGTGATAGTGATTGACCCGCAGTCTGAATACCTTGAGCTCACAAAGCAGTTTGGCGGCCAGCTCATAACCATTTCAAGAACATCTGAGACAGTAATCAACCCTCTTGACCTGATGGGGCATGACTACGCTGAAAAGCGCCTAGCACTCATGGACCTCCTGGTTGTCATGCTTGGGGACGTATCTGAGATTCAGAAGAGCGTGCTTGACCGGGCGCTCACCGCTACGTATGAGCGCAAAGGCATCACCAATGATGCGAAGACATGGAACAACAAGTCTCCTATTCTGGCTGATTTGCTGGAAGAGCTTAAGCACATGGAAAAGCCTGTCACCCAGATTGAGAAGCCAACGTATCGCAGTCTGATTAACCGGCTCAGCATGTATGTTGACGGCGTATTCTCCTTCCTCAACAAGCACACCAAGCTTAATTTTGACAGCTACTTCGTCTGCTTTAACATTGGGGATATGCCAAGGCAGGTTAAGCCAGTCGTCATGTTCCTCATCCTGGACTACGTCTACATGAAGATGCGCAAGGATAAGCAGCGCAAGCTGCTTGTGATTGACGAAGCATGGAGCCTTCTAGGGAGGAGTGAAGATGCTTCCTACATCTTTGAAATTGTTAAAACATCCAGGAAATTCAACCTAGGGCTTCTGCTGATTACCCAAGACGCTTCTGACCTGCTGAAAAGCGACGCTGGCCACGCTGTCTTGGCCAATACAGCATACACTTTGCTGCTGAAGCAGAAACCGGCCGTCATTGAAGAAGTGGTGAGGACGTTCCGGCTCAGCCCTGCTGAGCGCGAACGGCTTCTCATTGCAGGCGTCGGCGAAGGCTTGCTACTCATGGAAAACGACCATACAGAAATACGCATAGTTGCTTCAGAGGAAGAGCATGGCTTTATTACTACGAATCCTGAGCAGCTGCTGGAAAAGGAACAACCAAAACCTGAATCTATTCCTGAACAGAAAGACGTGACAGTAAAGGTTGATGAAAGCAAAGGTTTCTACAGGAAATCTGACCTATCAAGCGAAGAAGTAGCCTACCTGCTCCGCAGGGGCTACCTTCTGAGCTCCCACGTTCCGCTTGGAGGTGGACGGCAGGAGGATTACCTGCTAAAGCCGACAGGCAACCAGGGCGCAACGCACTTTTTCCTTGTAAACACGATTGCCGAATACATCGCTAGTTTTGGTGGAAAGCCGGTCGTTTCAGACAGCGTTAAGCCAGATATCGTTTTTCAGAGTTTTAGAAAGAAGAAAATTGCCATAGAGGTTGAAACAGGAACTAATTACGATAAAGATAAGCAGCGGCTTGTGAAAAAGGCACAGGAGCTCAAGGCTTATGATGGCTGGTTTTTTGTTGTTTCTGATGCGCCGTATGCGTACAAGTACAACGAATTTGGCGAAACGTACACCAGAAAAAATGTTTGCAGAAAGCTTCGCTCCTACTTCAAAAAAGTACATTTCTGAAAAGTTGGGTTGGAGACGAGAAAATCACCAAAAAATTACCCCAGAATTAGCATCCAGTAGTTTAGGGTTGGCAGTGTTGGAGAATTTTTACATTCAGCATGTCTGAAGGAGGATTGAGAAGCATGAAGGAAATCAGTGAAACTAAGGTAGAGCAGTTGAACCGGCAGCCCATCATAGAAAGTTCGGTTAGGAAAAGCAAGGATGGGCAGTGGGTAATCCACAAGACTGTAATTACGGACATTAAGCCTGTGAGTTACTTCCAGAAGGTCATGGAAGGGGAAGCTACTGCCAAAGCTTGAATTGATTTGAAGGCTGCCGATGCCCAATTGGGTTATTTTTCTCCAACGCCTTGCCCCCTAGGCGTGGGGAAAAATAAGTCCAGCGGAGAGCTGGACCGAGGCAGCCCCTTAACAGTAAAGCTTATATAGTAGTTATCCGTATTTAGGGATAACGTTATCTCAAAAGGCGGATAATATGGCTAATAGGATTGAAATAGAGGGCATTGAACGGCAGATTATACATTTGTATTCTGAGAACCTGCTGGCAGAGTATAGTATTCATGAGATTGCTAAGCTGCTGGAGAGAGAGGGTTACGGTTTTGTTCATAAGACAGTCACAGGTATGCTTCAGGATGGGATCCTTAAGAAGCGGGTGGTTGGAACTTCTGTTTTGTGTTCTCTTAATCTTGATGAGTATAATACAATCCTGTCGCTGTGCCGTTTGGAAGGTATGAAGGCAAAGCAAATGTTGTATGTACGCAGTCAGTCTTTTGAGGCTTTGCTAAGGCAGTTTGTGGCTGAGTCTAAACAGGATAATACGGTACATGCTGTGGTGATTTTCGGCAGCTACGCTAAGGGCACGGCTAAGGACAAGAGCGATGTTGACTTCTTGGTTGTTGTTGAGGACCGGAAGAAGGAAACCGTTTCTAGAGTGGCGAATACTTTGTCTATGGCTCACGCTGTAGAGCTGAACGCTGTGGTTTTGGACAAGAAGCTTTTCCAGGGCATGCTTACTTCCAAAGATGTGAATGTTGTGAAGGAAGCGTTGAAATATCATATTGTTATTTACGGGTG
>CAYUOQ010000019.1:0-1668 GCA_964446445.1 uncultured Methanosarcinales archaeon | reverse complement strand
ATGAGCTTAAAATATAGCCTTGCAGTTTTGAAGGGGAAGATAGAATACTACAAGAGGGCGCAGCGTGGAGAGCAGCCGGCACTTGAGAAAGACATCACTGTGAAGCATCTGGCTGGTAAGCATATGGAGAAGGCCGGCTTCAATCTCGTTGTGGCCAATCTGCTATGGAACATCTCGGAAGATGAAAAGCTGAAGAAGGTTCACAACTTGAACCCTAATTTCAGGTGTTACGAGTCAGTTATTGAGGCGGCATATTATGCCATGTACAATGCTGCTATGGCAGCAATGGCCAAGATTGGCTACAGAGTGAGGTCGCACGAAGCGGCAGTTTGGGCTTTGTACTACTATTACGTGCATGAGGGCGTTCTGGAAGAGCGCCTCGTGGGCATGCTTGACAAAGCCAAGTCGCTGAAAGAAGAATACGTGGATATGCTTGCAAAGGGCAGGCAGACGCGCAGAATTGCAGCTTATGAAGTCAGCGAGATGTCCAGGGATTGGGCACAGGAACTCTTAAGCAACACCAAGGATTTTGTCAAACAACTGGGAGAGCTGGTGGTATAAGCAGATTATAGATACTCAGAGATGAAACAATGGAATTTTTAGAAATAACCCAGAAGATTTTGGAGGAAAACTGAAGAAAATGACGGATGTTCTTACCAAAGAGCAAAGAAGCTACAACATGTCACAAATTAAAGGTAAGAATACAAAGATAGAGTTAATACTGAGAAAGCATTTTAGAGCACATAGCATGAATGGTTATCGTATCCATTCAAAGAAAATATTTGGAAAACCGGACATAATTTTTAGTAAACGGAAGATTGCAATTTTTATTGATGGGTGTCAGTGGCACAAATGCAGAGTACACTATATCCAGCCAAAAACAAGAGTTGATTTTTGGATTGATAAAATTGAGGGTAATGTAAAACGGGATAAAATAGTAAACACTTCTCTAAAAGCTTCAGGGTGGCATGTAATTAGACTATGGGAACATGATTTAAAAAAGAAAACTATTAATAAAGCGCTTGACAGGTTAATTATGAAAATGAAAGAGGTTATCTGAATGGAGACTATAAAAGTTCTTGACTTATTTGCGGGTGCTGGGGGATTATCGCTAGGCTTTGAGCTAGTTAGAAACAACACTGGCAAAAAAGTCTTTGAGCTTCATCGTGCTGTCGAAATTGACAAATATGCCTGCGAGACATTGCGGCAGAGATACGGTTCTGAAAAGGTAATTGAAGGAGACGTTACGAAATTGGCAATTGCCAATCAGATTATTGCAGAATGCAAAGGGAAGGTTTCCATCGTGATTGGCGGGATTCCATGCCAATCTTTCTCCTTAATCGGTCCTCGTTCAGGATTTGGAAAAAAGCTGGAACAGTTTAAGGAAGATGCGCGGGACAATCTATATGAGCATTTCAGGGATATTGCAACCGAGATAGGACCAAAAATTATCGTTATAGAAAATGTTAAAGGGATTTTATCAAAGAAGGATTCTGAAGGTAATTTAATTATAAATAAAATAATTACCGATTTTGAAGCTCGTGGTTTTGATTTTACTAATGAATTAAACGGAGCCAAGTATATGCTGCTGAATGCAGCCAACTATGGAGTTCCCCAAAAGAGAGAGAGAGTGATACTTGTTGGTATCAACAGGAAGTGGAAAGCCTG
>CAYUOQ010000018.1:6326-11779 GCA_964446445.1 uncultured Methanosarcinales archaeon | reverse complement strand
GTTCAAATCAGCCCTTTTTCGCAGCGGCGAAAAAGCCCTGGTAGAAACGGCTTCGTTTTTCCGGGGGCGCTTTTGCAGCGCAAAAGGGCTGTGAAAGTCACGTCGGGCCCATTCCTATTCAAAATGGATAATGGCTTTCAGTATTGGAGGACGGTCGAGAGAGAACAAGGAACACCCTTTACTCGTATGCCTGGGCATGTTTTTTTGTCTCCGGATTCCTTAATAAGTTTAGCTGACTTTAGCAGTTTGGAACGGGCTGTTTTGCTTAACCTTCTTGTGAAGCCTCTTGACGGATTTCACGAATCCTTTCGGTGCTCATTATATCTAAGGAGTGGTGTTCGCAGTAAAGTTGAATCGGGCATTATTGCTGCACTCCGTGAGGCGGAAGATGGTATTGAAGGTGTTATCGGAGGGCGCATTGGTTGCCGTGGTTTTTTAAGATACAGACGAGTACATTATATTAAAACAAGTGAATTTGAGGTAGTTGTGGATCCTGTTGGGCTTGCAGCCTGCTACGCTGCTTTAAGTGTTTCTTGATTATTTTTTTAGGGCTATGGAAAAATTTGTAATAATGCTTTTTAAGTCGCTTCTCTTGCTGGTGTGTTATGCAGATGAATGGGAAAAGGCTTCTTATGTTTACTGGCACAGAATGCACTCACTGCCATGAGATGGAGCCCTTGGTTGAGCGCCTGGAAAAGGAGCTTGGCGTGAGGGTTGAGAGGCTTGAGGTTTGGCATAATGCTGAAAATCTGGCTTTCTTGCAGAGGCTTGATGGTGGAAGGTGCGGTGGCATCCCATTCTTCTTTAATGAAATGACCGGTAAGTCTATTTGCGGTAGTGCCAAGTTCGAGAAGCTCAAGGACTGGGCTGCTTCGTGAGGTGCGCATATGCGTTCAAAAACTGCTCATGTTTATGATGAAAAGCCGTCATGGCTTAAAATAAGGCCGCCTCAAGGCTCATTTTTTGATATTGGTCGGTCTGTTTCCCGTTTTGGCTTGCATACGGTTTGTGCTGAGGCCCATTGCCCCAACATGTCTGAATGCTGGAGTGGTGGGACTGCCACTTTTATGGTTTTGGGGGATATTTGCACTCGTGGCTGTAGGTTTTGCGCTGTGAAAACAGGCAATCCCCGGGGCATTGTTAACCCTGAAGAGCCGTTTTTGTTGGCTAAGTGCATTAAGGAGATGAATTCAGGGAAGAACAAAATAAACTATGTCGTCATAACCTCTGTTGACCGCGATGACTTGCCTGACCAGGGCTCTTTGCACTTTGCAAGCTGCGTGAGGGAGGTGAAAAAGGCCGTTCGTGGTGTTATGGTTGAGGTATTGACCCCTGATTTCAGGGGAAATGTTGATTGCGTGAGGAATGTTGTTGAGGCAGGGCCGGATGTTTTTGGGCATAATATTGAAACAGTGCGCAGGCTTCAAAGGGCGGTTCGTGATTGCCGCGCCGGCTATGACCAATCACTTTCAGTCCTGGCAGCAGCCAGGGGAATTAACCCGAAGGTGTTCACAAAATCTTCAATCATGCTTGGCCTTGGGGAGACTGAGGAAGAGGTTGTTGAGGCAATGAGGGATTTGCGTTCAAAGGGCGTTGATATGCTTACCTTGGGCCAGTATTTGAGGCCAAGCCCTGCCCACCTTCCTGTTTCTGAATATGTAAAGCCAGAAAAGTTTAATAAGCTCAAGCTTTTGGGTGAAAGCCTTGGATTCAAGTATGTTGCCGCCGGTCCTTTTGTCAGGAGCTCATACAAGGCTGGCGAATTGTTTGTTAAGAATGTCTTGAAGCGTGGTTTGCATGGAAAAAACAATTGCTGACTTTGAAGTGAAGCATTTGATGGTTCTTGACGAGTTTGGCAAAGTTGATGCCAAGCTCATGCCGAAGCTTCCGCAATTGAAGCTTGTTGAGCTTTATTCCCTAATGGTTCTCTCAAGGAAGTTTGATGAGAAGGCTTTGAGCCTCCAGAAACAGGGAAGGATTGGAACTTACGCTTCTGTGCTGGGCCAGGAGGCTTCTCAAATCGGGGCAGCCTTTGCCTTGAAAGAGCCTGATTGGGTTTTCCCAACTTATAGGGACTCTGCCATTCTTATTTCCAGGGGAACTCCCATGGAAAGGCTCTTCCAGTATTTTGGCGGTGATGAGCGTGGAAACATCCCTCCAAGAGGCGTGAATAATTTTCCAATCTCAATTCCAGTTGGCACACAATGCCTCCATGCTGTTGGGGCTGCAATGGCTTGCAATATCCAGGGAAAGAAGGCTGTTGCTCTTGGCTGCTTTGGCGATGGGGCATCTTCTGAGGGTGACATGAATGAGGCTTTTAATTTTGCAGGTGTCTTCAGGGCTCCGGTAATTTTTCTTTGCCAGAATAACCAGTTTGCAATTTCTGTTCCGGTCAAGCAGCAGACAGCCGCCCAGACTATTGCCCAGAAGGCAATCGCATTTGGCTTTGAGGGTGTTCGCGTTGATGGGAACGATGTTCTTGCAGTTTATGCCTCTGTTTCAGCCGCTCGCGAGAAGGCTTTGGCAGGTAGAGGCCCAACCTTGATAGAATGTTACACTTACAGGCTTGGCAACCACACGACAAGTGATGATGCTTCCCGTTACCGTTCCCAGGCTGAAGTTGAAGCTTGGAAGAAAAAGGACCCGATACTGAGGATGAGAAAATTCCTTGAGTCGGGGAAGCTTTGGAACGACAGAAAGGAAGCTAAGCTTATTGCTTCCTGTGAGAAGAAGGTTTCTGATGCTGTTGCCAAGTACGAAGCTTCTGGGAAAGTCGAGATTGATGATATCTTCAACTACACTTATTCAGAAACTCCCCAGTTCCTTAAGGACCAGCTGGATGATTTGAAGCGCCTGATGGAGGGAAGGTAAATGACTGAAATGAACCTTGTCCAGGCAATTAATTCCGGCTTAAAATGTGCATTGTCCGATGATAAGCGCGTCGTTGTCCTTGGTGAGGATGTTGGCGTTGATGGCGGTGTTTTTAGGGCTACCAATGGCCTGTTAAAGCAGTTTGGCCCTAAAAGGGTTATGGATGCACCTCTTGCAGAGTCTGGAATTGTTGGCGTTTCGGTTGGGATGGCCGTTGCCGGGTTAAAGCCTGTTCCTGAAATCCAATTCTCAGGTTTCCTTTACATGGCTTTTGGCCAGCTTATTAACCACGTTGCTAAGATAAGGAACAGGACTCGCGGATTTTTCACTTGCCCAATGGTTATCAGGACCCCTTATGGCGGGGGCATAAGGGCTTTGGAGCACCATTCTGAAAGCATGGAGGCGCTTTATGTCCACACCCCGGGCTTGAAGGTTGTAATCCCATCATCCCCTTACGATGCCAAGGGGCTTTTGATCTGTGCAATCCAGGGAGATGACCCTGTTGTTTTTATGGAGCCTTCCAGGCTTTACCGTGCAATTAAGGAGGACGTTCCTGAGGAATCTTATACCGTTCCAATAGGGAAGGCTAAGATAGTGAAAGAAGGTAATTCGGTTACGGTCATTAGCTGGGGTTCAATGCTTCAGCAGGCCAAGATTGCGCTTAATCATACGAGTGTTGATGTCGAGCTTATTGACCTTCGCACATTAAAGCCTTTGGATGTTGAGACAATCATCACGTCAGTCAAGAAGACTGGCCGCTGCGTGATAGTGCAGGAGGCTCCAAAGACTGGAGGCTTGGCTTCTGAACTCATTGCATTGATTAACGAAAATGCGCTTTTGAGTTTGAAGGCGCCTGTTGCAAGGGTTACCGGTTTTGACACCGCTTTTCCCCTTTACAAGCTAGAGGATAATTACATTCCCAGCGCTGAAAGAATTATAAACGCGATTGAGACAACAGCAAATTATTGATTTCTGGTCATGTCAATGCCAGCAGCTGTAATAAGCTGTTCTGGTGACCGTTGGTAAAGTTCAATTACCTTCACAGGGCCTTCCTGCTGTATAAGCTTTCGCATCAAAACAACGTTTGGATCATTGTTCCAGCCCGATTGGTTATCTTTCTGACCATGAGCGCTGAATAGTTCCCCTGTTATGCCATGCACAACATACTCGTTGAGGTTTCTCGTTCTAAGAACAGCCTGTTCTTCAGTTCGACTTGAAGTTAACTGCTGTGTTAAGTGGGATTGCCTGCCTGGCATAAGTATGACGTGAAGATATTCTGATGCTGTAACTTCCTCCACCGCCCCCTGGGCATTTGAAAGATTGATGACAATGTTGCCGTATTTTGTTTCAGTGGCCCTCTGGTTTGGGTTCTCGCGCACAGTAATCTCTCCACGTGCGTCCCCTTTGACTTTTCCTTGCAAACCGAAAGGTATGATGCTGCTGCCATAGAGCACCTTTCCACTTATCCCTATTTTTGTATACCCGTAATTGACAAAATAAACGTCTACGCCTTTTAAAAGCGATTCTAATGTTTTAGATGGCTCTATCCCCTTCTTTGCTTGTTCCGGTGTGGAAGGAACAACAAATGTGGCGGCCGGCCATTGAAGTTGGGTTCCGGAAAGATACCTCTTTAGTTCTTGTATTCCCTGCGCTGCAGCCTCCAGGCTTTCTGTGGCGGTTCCTTGGGCTAGAATGTACTGCTGGTCGATGGAATCAATTGTTACTGTTGTGATTGCATCTGGCATCTCAGGGTAGCCTTGCTGATGGAGTGTTTTAAAATAGCTGGAAAGTCCCGCAACTACTTCATTTGGAAGCCTATCCTTCATTTCCAACTGCAGTGCACTTTCGACATCAACAGAGGAAAAGCCAATTCGGATATCGTCCAAGCTGCGGAAGGTATCGCTATGAGCTGCAGTAGGCGGCAATGATGGCACCGTCCGGGGCGGCTGGCTGCACGCTGCAGCAAAAGCTAACAATCCCAATCCTGCACCGATTGCAAGTCCTTTCTTGAAGCCATTTCTCATATGTTTTTTAAGCCAGCTTCAGCCATATTTAAATCTTTCGTTTGTAATTACTTATAAGTGATAACTTTTTGTTGCTAAAATCATCAGCTTCTGGATTTTTTTAAGCATAAAACTCTTAAACTAGCAGTTTAGTATTAAAGCAAGAATGGCTTACGAATTCAGGTTTCCCGATGTTGGTTCTGGCATCACAGAGGGTCAGATTGTTAAATGGCGAATTAAGGAGGGTGACTTTGTAAAGGATGACCAGATTCTTGTTGAGATTGAAACCGACAAGGCTGTTGTCGAGGTTCCAAGTCCTAAGGGAGGGTTTATTTTATTCAGGAATAAGGCAAAGGAAGGCGAGAGCATAAAAGTTGGGGATGTAGTTGTTGTGATTGGGAATAAAGATGAAAAATACGTCCCCGGCAAGGCCATTTCAGCCACTATGCCCGTTCCTCCAGAGAAGCAGAAGGATGCTGGCGCAGTTGTTGGCTCCCTCCCGGGTTCAATGTCGGACTTGGAAAAGGGAGTTTTTGTTATGCCTGCCGTAAGAAGGCTTGCAATAGAACTGAAGGTTGA